>CALWGN010000118.1 GCA_944380055.1 uncultured Lachnospiraceae bacterium | reverse complement strand
TTCGAGTCTCTTCTGGGTCGTTTTAACTGAATAAGTTAAAATGATGGGATCTTAGCTCAGCTGGGAGAGCATCTGCCTTACAAGCAGAGGGTCACAGGTTCGAGTCCTGTAGGTCCCATTTGTATGCGAAGCATACACAATGCCGATGTGGCTCAATTGGCAGAGCAGCTGATTTGTAATCAGCAGGTTATCGGTTCGAGTCCGATCATCGGCTTTTAATTTTGGATGGATTCCCGAGTGGCCAAAGGGGGCAGACTGTAAATCTGTTGTCAACGACTTCGAAGGTTCGAATCCTTCTCCATCCATTTAAAACTAAATAATATCGCGGGGTGGAGCAGTCTGGAAGCTCGTCGGGCTCATAACCCGAAGGTCGTAGGTTCAAATCCTGCCCCCGCAATTCTTGCCCAGATAGCTCAGTCGGTAGAGCAGAGGACTGAAAATCCTCGTGTCGCTGGTTCGATTCCGGCTCTGGGCACTTTTTGTTTGTAAAACTCTTTATAACATTTGTTTATAAAGAGTTTTTGTTTCTGATATAGAAAGTAAGAATTTTCCTATATCATAAACAACTTCTGAAAGTTGTACACGATGTGCAAGGAAGGTTGTAAAAGGAGAGCCGTACATCGGTGTGAAAACTAGAGCAAGTTCTTCAAGGATTGAGGGAGTTTGAGGCGGACGTATTCGCCTTGTTTTATTTAGGAAATTTAGCGTCACTTTATTTAGTGGCGCTTTTTGTATATTATAAATAAAAGGTTGAAAGATTTTTTCATTTAAGTTTTAATTATTATAATGTATTTAATAATACAATTAATATAAATAACAATATGCAGGTAAAGTATAAAGGTTAGGATAAATTAGGAGAATAACGTTATGAGTGAATTAATTAATAAATTATTAGAAAATAGCAAATCAAATAAATATCCATTTCATATGCCTGGACATAAGCGAAATGTAAACTATATTAATATATTTAAACAATTGGAGAAGCCTTATAATATTGATATTACAGAAATTGATGGATTTGATGATATGCATCATCCCGAGAATATTCTAAAAGATTTAATGGGCCGTATTTCAGCATTATACCATTGTAAAAGAAGCTTTATGTTAGTAAATGGTTCTACAGGAGGGATTTTAAGTGCTATAACTGCAGTTACAAATATTGGTGATGAAATATTAATTAGTAGAAATTGTCATAAATCAATTTATAATAGTATTATCCTTAGAAATTTAAAACCAACGTATGTTTATCCACAACAAAATTTAGAAATGGGGATATGTGGTCATATTTCACCAGAAAGTGTGGAGGAAAAATTAAAAGAAAATAGAAATATAAAAGCAGTTGTAATTGTATCTCCTACATATGAAGGAATTGTTAGCGATATAAAATCAATTGCTTATATTTGCCACAGCTACAATATTCCATTAATAGTTGATGAAGCTCACGGAGCTCATTTTATGCATGGAACAATATTTCCTAAAAGTGCAGTAGAATGTAATGCAGATATTGTAGTGCAAAGCTTACATAAAACGTTACCAGCATTAACACAAACTGGATTACTTCATGTGCAAGGAAATATTGTTAACGTGGAGAAGCTAGAAGAGGTATTGGCTTTATATCAAACATCTAGTCCGTCCTATGTGTTTATGGCTAGTATTGAAATATGTTTGGATTTTCTACAGTCAGAAAAAGGAAAAGCATATATAAAAAATTATGAGAAAGAATTGTTATTAATTAGAGAAAGAATTGGAACATTAAGAAATATTAGGTTATTAGAAAAAAATGATCAAATGTTTGAATATGATAATTCTAAAATTGTTTTTGGTATTGAAAATCAAAGTGGAAAAGGCAATGAAATTAGCAATTATTTGAGGGAAAAGCATTTTTTAGAGATGGAAATGAGTACATACAATTATGTAGTGGCGATGACATCTATTATGGATAGTGAAGAAGGTTTTTACCGATTATATAGTGCATTAGTGGATATTAATGAAACAATTAAAATAAACGAAGTAATTGGAACAAATAAAAAATATAAGACAATGGAAGAAAGTAATATGAAACCATTAAAACAAGTATATACTCCATATGAGGCAAAAATAATGAATCATAGAAAAGTATTTATAGAGAATAGTGAAGGGCTAATTTCTGGAGAGATGGCTTATATTTATCCACCTGGAATTCCACTTATTGTATATGGAGAAAAAATTACAAAGGAAGTAATTAATTTATTAATGAAGCATAAAGATGCTGGATTTCATATTCGTGGCTTAGAGGATAAATCGATGAATTATATTAATACCTTGGATATTTCTAAAGATAGAAAGTTATAGACAGCAAATATAAAACAAATGGTAGAAATAATAATAAATGGAACAAAAAGGAGTAGTAAAAAATAGTTATGGGTAAGATTTTTTATATCATGGGAAAAAGTGCATCAGGAAAAGATACTATTTATAATCAGTTGAGAAATGATAGTAGCTTAGGATTAAAGACAGTTCCTTTATATACAACTAGACCAAAAAGGAGTGGTGAAGTGGAAGGAATAGACTATCATTTTATTTCTGATGAGGATATTGATGGGTTAAAGGGAAACATTATTGAGATAAGAGAATACAATACTGTTCATGGAATATGGAAGTATTTAACGGTAGATAATGGAGAAATAGATATAAATAAAAGTGAGTGTTATATTATGATTGGAACGTTAGAGTCTTATTGTAAAACAAAGCAATATTATGAACAAAAGGGGCTAAAAAATTGTATCGTTCCTATTTATATTTATGTAGAAGATGGTGTTCGATTGCAAAGGGCATTGGATAGGGAGAAGAAGCAACAATTCCCTAAGTATGAAGAGTTATGTAGGCGTTTTTTAGCAGATGCAGCAGATTTTTCAGAGGAGAAATTATTAAAAGCTAATATAAATACCTATTATGAAAATATTAATTTATCAGAATGTGTAGAAAAAATTAAGAAAAGTATTAAAAGATATATGGAACATTAGGAAGTACTTCTAATAGATATTAAATAATAGACAATAAATAATTAAAATAAAGATAGCAATAGAGATTATTTGTGTGATATAATTAATGTGCAGTATTAAGAAATATATGGTAAAAATACATGATAAGATACAATATTTAAAATGTTGAAATGTTAAAATATAGCATTAAAATCTTTGTTGGTGTAAATTAATTGGAGAAGAGGTGCATGGGTATGAATAACTGGGATAATATTATAGGAAACGAGCAAGTGAAGGAATATTTGATGACTGCTATTAAAACAGGTATTCTTTCTCATAGTTATATTATTGCAGGTGCAGATGGAATGGGTAAAATGATGTTAGCAAAATGCTTTGCTCAAGCATTATTATGTGAGAATAAAACAGGCCATCCTTGTGGGCAATGTCATTCATGTAAGCAAATGCAAAGCGGAAATCATCCAGATGTTATTTTTGTGAAACATGAAAAAGTGAACACTATTGGTGTAGATGATATTCGAAATGGATTAGTAAATGATATGTTAATTAAGCCATACAGTAGTGAACATAAAATTTATATTGTAGATGAAGCAGAAAAAATGTCTCTTCAAGCCCAAAATGCGTTATTAAAGACGATTGAAGAACCACCAACATATGGAATTGTTATATTATTGACATCTAATATAGAGGCAAGTCTTCCAACTATTTTATCTCGTTGTATGGTTTTAAATATGAAACCAGTTAGCGATAAGCAGATGGATACTTATTTAAAGCAAAAAGGATTAGAGTCAAGAGTTATAGATAGAGTATTATTATTTGCTCAAGGGAATATAGGACGAGCAGAAAAAATGGCACTGTCAGAGAAATTTTTTAGTTTAGTAGAACAAATTCTTTATATTCTTAAAAATATTGCAGATATGAAGTTTGAGCAATTATTAGACAGTGTAGATCAATTAGAAAAATACAAAATAAATATAACTGAGTGTTTAGATTATATGCAGCTTTGGTATCGAGATGTATTATTATTTAAAGCGACAAGTGACGGAAATCTTATTGTATTTAAAGATGAGATACGATATATTAGCAATGCAGCAAAAAGAAGCACTTATAATGGAATTGAATCTATTATGAAGGCAATAGAAAAGGCAAAAAGACGTTTAGATGCCAATGTTAATTTTGAATTAACAATGGAACTATTATTATTGGAAATAAAAGATAATAGTTAATAAATTAATTAATTTATTTATGTGACATAGAATAGGATTTGATAGCGAGAAATGTGAGGTATATAACATGATTAAAGTAATAGGGGTTCGGTTCAGACAGGCTGGCAAAATATATTTTTTTGATCCACTAGACTTTGAAGTTGAAGTAGGACAGCATGTAATTGTAGAAACAGCTAGAGGAATTGAATATGGACATGTAGTATTAGGTTGTAGAGAAGTTGATGAAGATAAAGTAGTGCAGCCACTAAAGCCTGTAATCCGTGTAGCCACTCCAGAAGATGATGAGAAGGCAATTCTTAATAAGGAAAAAGAGAGAAGTGCTTATAAGATTTGTTTGGAGAAAATACAAAAGCATGAATTGGAAATGAAGTTAATTGATGCAGAGTATACATTTGATAATAATAAAGTACTATTTTATTTTACAGCAGATGGAAGAATTGACTTTAGAGAATTAGTAAAAGATTTGGCAGCTGTATTTAAGACACGTATTGAATTAAGACAAATTGGAGTAAGAGATGAAACAAAAATTTTAGGTGGTATTGGAATTTGTGGGCGTCCACTATGTTGTAATACCTATTTATCTGAATTTGTGCCAGTATCTATTAAAATGGCAAAGGAACAAAATTTATCTTTAAATCCAATTAAAATTTCAGGTGTTTGTGGCCGATTAATGTGTTGTTTAAAAAATGAAGAAGAAACATATGAATATTTAAATAGTACACTTCCAAATGTAGGAGATTATGTAAATACAGTAGATGGTTTACGTGGAGAAGTACAAAGTGTAAGTGTATTAAGACAGTTAGTAAAAGTAATTGTAACATTAAGTAATGAAGATAAAGAAGTTCGTGAATATAAAGTAAAAGATTTAAGGTTTAAGCCTAGAAGAAGAAAAGAAAAGACTCAAATTACAGATGAAGAGTTAAAAGCATTAGAAGCATTGGAAAAGAAGGAAGGAAAATCAAGATTAGATGATAATTAATTTGAAAGAAGAAGAAAGAATTGATGATCTTCACCGAAAAGGATATCAAATTATTCAAAATAAAAAACGATTTTGCTTTGGAATGGATGCAGTTTTGTTAAGTGGATTTGCAACAGTAAAAGAAGGGGAAAAAGTATTAGATTTGGGAACTGGAACAGGTATTATCCCCATTCTTTTAGAGGCAAAAACAAAAGGAAAGCAATTTGTTGGATTGGAAATACAAGAAGAAGTAGCAGAGATGGCAAATCGAAGCGTGCTTCTTAATGATTTACAAAATAAAGTACAAATTCAACTAGGAGATATAAAGGAAGCCTCAAAATTATTTGGAGGGGCTTCCTTTGATGTAGTTACGACGAATCCACCATATATGAAACATGAGCATGGATTACAGAATGGAGATAATAGTAAAGCAATTTCAAGACATGAGATTTTATGTGATATAGAGGATGTTATTCGCGAAGGAGCAAAAGTATTAAAGCCTAGAGGTAGATTTTATATGGTACACCGTCCCAATCGATTGACAGATATTTTTGAGCAATGTATCAAATATAAATTACAGCCAAGTAAAATTCGTATGGTGCATCCATATAAAAATAAAAGTGCCAATATGGTTCTTTTAGAAGCGATTCGTGGTGGAAAATGTGCAGTTAATGTAGAATCTCCATTAATTGTATATGAAGAGACTGGAGTATATACAAAAGAAATTTATGATATATATGGCTATGAATAGCTAAAAAATAAGAAATGAAAAAATAGGAGAATTTGTTCAATGAGTGGAATATTATATTTATGTGCAACACCTATTGGAAATTTAGAAGATATTACATTTCGAGTAGTTCGTACATTAAAGGAGGTTGATTTAATCGCAGCAGAGGATACAAGGCATAGTATTAAGCTATTAAATCATTTTGAAATAAAAACTCCTATGACAAGCTATCACGAATTTAATAAGGTAGAAAAAGCTCATTATTTGGTAGAGCAGTTAAAACAAGGATATAATGTTGCGTGCATTACTGATGCAGGTACTCCTGGAATTTCGGATCCTGGAGAAGAGTTGGTAAGGCAATGTTTGGAAGCTGGCATTCAAGTAACTTCGCTTCCAGGGCCAGCAGCGTGTATTACTGCCCTTACAATGTCTGGACTAGGTACGAGACGCTTTTGCTTTGAAGCATTTTTACCATCAGATAAAAAAGAAAAGCAACAGATTTTAGAGGAATTAAAAAGAGAGACAAGAACTATTATTTTATATGAAGCACCTCATCGATTGTTAAAAACATTAACAGAATTAGCAGAGGCGCTTGGTAATAGAAGAGTTACGATTGCAAGAGAGCTAACAAAAAAACATGAAACTGTATTTGCTACTAGGCTAGAAGAAGCAATTTCATATTATAACGAAAATGAACCAAAGGGAGAATGTGTTGTAATCATAGAAGGAAAAAGCTTTGAAGAAATAAGAGAAGAAGAAATACAGTCTTGGGAAGCCCTTACAATAGAAGAACATATGGAGTTATATTTAAAAAAGGGAGTGGACCAAAAAGAGGCAATGAAACTAGTTGCCAAAGATAGAGGGATATCAAAAAGAGATGTATATAAAGTCATTCGTTGTTAAAAATTATTTATATCAATGAGAGGTATAAGGACACCATATAGAGTGAGAAATTCAATCTATATGGTGTCCTTTAGTTCTAAGTTGGAAACAAATTCCTATTTACAGAAAAAGACTATAAAAATAGATAATATAACGTAAAATATTTATTTTGACGTATAATTATAAAAAAAATTAAAAAATATAGTTGATTTCTTTAAGATATAGTAATATAATAACAAAAGTTAAGTTTTACTAAACTTTGAGATTAGTATTAACAAGAATTTCTAGGAAAGTAGATGATAGAATGACACAAAAAATTGGTTTTGTTGGAAAAAGTGGAACAGGAAAGTCTGTAATTGTAAGTCATATTAGTGTTGCACTCATTAATATGGGCTATCATGTTCTTCAAATAGGAAATGATATTAGCTTAGAGTCCACTCGTTTTTTAAATATGAAAGAAGAAATAGTACCTGTTCTTGAAGAGTATAGGGAACATTATGTAATAAATATTGAAGATTATATTAAAAAAGGAGCTCATGGAGTCTATCTTATGGAGCTTGGAAATGTTACATCAGGAATCGGATGTCAGGCAAGAGGCTTAGAGATGGCTATGGAATTGTTATACAGTCAGAAAGTAATAGAAAAACTAAAGTTAGATTATATTTTATATGATTGTACCGTAGATACTCCTTGTGCAGGGTGTATGTTAACATTTAATAAAGGTATTATGGATCGTTGTATTGTGGTAACCGATGAAACAAAAGCTTCTCTCTGCGTAGCTAATAGTATTTTAAGTTCTATTCAGGCAGAGGTAGACAAAGCATATGTTCAGCTTTTAGCAAATAAAATTTCATCTGACTATAAATTAGAATTAGAGGACTATTCAAAGATGGTAAATATTCCAATATTATCTATGATTGATTGTTTTGATGAGATGGAATTATGTGAGACAAAAAGAGAAACTGTTTTTTCTTGCAATAAAGAAGGAATAGCGGCAGATAAATTTTCAAAGTTAGCTTATCGATTGATTCAAGAATCTTTGCCAGTATATATGACTCCATTTTCAAGAAAGGATTTATTTTTATGGCAACAACAATGGAAAGATAAAGGTATAGCACATGTTCTCAATGGTAATTAACAATGGATTTGTTGTAGATGGGACCAATAGAAAAGGTTTTTATGGAAATATTGGAATAGAAGATGGAAAAATTAAAGCAATCAGTAAAGAACAGTTACAAGGTAAAAAAGTAATTGATGCCACAGGAAAAATAGTAGCTCCAGGTTTTATTGACCCTCATGGCCATGTAGATGGTCATGAGTATGCTGGAGAGTTATCTGCTTGTCAAGGAATTACAACAACAATAGGAGGAAACTGTGGGTTAAGCCCCATTGCTATGAACTCTTTTTTTGAACATCAAGATAGTATAGGTTTTCCAATTCATCAAGCAGAGTTAGTAGGACATAGCTTTTCTCTTAGAAAAGAGGTTGGAATTATAAATGAACACGCAAAAGCTACAAATAAGCAAATAGAAGAAATGGCTAGATTAGCAGAAATAGCATTAAAAGAAGGTGCTTGTGGTATTTCTTTTGGTCTAGATTATGCTCCTGGTTCTTCAATAGATGAAATCAAAGAACTGGTAAAGGTATGTAGTTTTTATAATAAAGTGTGTCCTATCCATAGTAGGTTGGTAACGGAACGAGATATGAATTCTCTTTATGAATTATTTTCCATTGCAAAGGAAACAAATGCTACTTTTTTGTTATCTCATTTTGTATATCAGTACAGTGCTTCAGGAATTCATATGGCACTTCGTCTTGTAGATAAAGCTAGGGAAAATGGTTTGCGTATGCATATGGATAGTGGTATGTATACAAGCTGGGCAACTTATGCAGGAACAGCAACCTTTGAGGAAAGAAGTTTAAAGACAAATGATTTAAGATTAGAAAATATAATTGTTGCTAGTGGACCTTATTTTGGAAAGAGATTAAATAAAGAATTATATTATATTATGCGAAATGAGTACCCACAAGAATCATTAATTTATGAAGAAGGTACCAAAGAAGATGTATATGCTTGCCTTAAAAAATCTTACTGTATGCCATCTACGGATATTGGAGCGTATAAAAAAGGAGAAGGTCATCCACAGATTGCAGGAACATTTCCAAAATATATAAAGGAAATGGTAATAGATAATAAGTTTCTATCCATTGAGGAGTGTATATATAAAGGAACAAAAATGCCAGCAAATTTGTTTGGGATAAAAAATAAAGGAACAATAGAAGAAGGAATGGATGGAGATATTATAATATTCGATTTAAATAGAATTGAAGATAAGGCAAAATTTCCAAATGAAGGTTATCCAGACGAAAAGCCTGTAGGGATGGACTATGTGATTGTAAATGGACAATGTGTCGTTGAAAATAGTGTATTTACAGGAAGTAGAAGTGGCAGATGTATTAAATTAAGATAGACAAAGGAGGAGTAAAGTTGGAAACAATCATGTTACAGTTACAAAATATTAAAAAAAGTTTCGGAAATACAACCGTATTAAAAGAGATTAATCTAGATGTAAAAGAGGGGGAGTTTATCACATTTCTAGGTTCATCAGGCTGTGGAAAGACAACGACACTGCGAATTATTGCAGGATTGGAAAATCCAGATAGTGGAGTTGTATTACTAGAAGGTAAAGATGTAACAAATGAAGAACCACATAAGAGAAATGTGAATACTGTATTTCAAAATTATGCATTATTCCCTCACATGAATGTAGAGCAAAATATTGGATATGGATTAAAGATTAAAAAAGTAGAAAAAAGCCAAATTAAAAAGCAAGTACAAGAAGCATTAGAGCTTGTTCAATTATCTGGTTATGAAAAAAGAATGCCATCAGAGCTTAGTGGAGGGCAAAAACAGCGAGTTGCCATTGCACGGGCCATTGTAAATAGACCAAAGGTTCTTTTATTAGATGAGCCGTTAGGAGCACTTGATTTACAACTTAGAAGACAAATGCAAGTAGAGTTAAAAAGAATCCAAAAAAAGGTTGGAATTACATTTATTTACATTACTCATGACCAAGAAGAAGCAATTAATATGTCAGACCGTATTGTTGTTATGAGAGATGGGGTATTTGAGCAGATAGGTACTCCAAATGAAATATACAATAAGCCCGTAAATAGTTTTGTAGCTACATTTGTGGGTTCTGCCAATATATTAAAGGGAATAGTAAAGGAATGTGAAAATGATTATGTGAAGGTATCTATTAATACAGAAGAAATAATTGTAAAAACAGATAAAAAGGTATCCGTAGGGGACAATGTTACAATGGCTGTTCGCAGTGAAAATATTGAACTATATGGAGAGAGAAAAGAAAACTGTTTAGAAGCGATTATTACGGAAAAAAGTTTTGCTGGTGGAATGATGCATATGATATTAAAACTTACCGATGATACTGAAGTTGTTGTTAGCAGACATGGTATGAATATGGAGTTTGAGGAACAACAAAAAGTTTATATTTCATGGAAGCCAGATGGCTGTGTATTGGTAGACTAGGAGGAGTTATGGAAAATTTTAAAAAGAGGAAAAAAAGTAAACTTTGGCTGACCATTGCTCCTTTATACATATTTACTCTTATTTTTGTAGGTGGTCCACTTATTTATATGGTGGCTCTTAGTTTTATGAGTAGAGCAGAGGTTTGGGGAATTGTTGCTGATGTTACAGTAGAAAATTATACGAAAATACTAGAACCGATTTATATAGAAACATTTGTGCAGTCTTTTAAGCTAGCATTTTCTACGACTATTTTAATTACACTTATTGGATACCCATTTGGTTATTTTATGGCAAAGCTGTCACCACAGTGGAAAAAGAGAATGATGATTCTCATTATGATACCTTTTTGGACCAGTGCATTAATAAGACTATATGGTTGGATTATTATTCTTCAAAGTAATGGTGTACTAGATAAGCTATTAATGGGATTACATATAACAGATGGTCCATTAAAGTTATTATATACATATACAGCAGTTTTAATAGGAATGGTATATTCTTTACTTCCATTTATGATTTTATCTGTTTATTCTAGTGCAGAAAAACTTGACTGGTCATTAATAGAGGCAGCAAGAGATTTAGGTGCTACTAGATGGAAAACGTTTCTAACAGTAACATTAAAGTTAACATTACCAGGTTTATTGTCAGGAGTTATTCTTACCTTTGTACCATCAATGGGACTGTTTTTTATAGCTGATATTTTAGGTGGGAATAAAATTGTATTAGTAGGTAGTTTAATTCAAGATCAGATGACAAAAGGAAGAAACTGGCCATTTGCAGCAGCTTTATCTGTAGTATTAATGATAATGACATCTCTTATGATATATTTATATCGTAAAATTACACATACAAAGGATTTGGAGGGAATATTGTGAAAAATAGAACAAAACTTCCTAATATATATTTAGGAATTATTATGACACTTATGTACCTTCCTATTGTATTAATTGTTATATATTCATTTAATGAATCAAAATTAACTTCTGTATGGGGAGGATTTTCGTTAAAATGGTATGAACAATTATTTAAAGATAGAGAGATGATGGAAGCAATTAAAAATAGTATTATCTTAGCATTCAGTAGCTGTATTCTATCTGCAATTATAGGAACAATTGGAGCAGTAGGGCTTGCTCGTATGAATTTTAAAACAAAGGGTATGATAGAATATTTATCCAATATTCCTATCATGATTCCAGAAATAATATTAGGTATGGTGTTTTTGGCATTTTTTTCATTTATTAATTTGCCAAAAGGAATGTTAACATTAATTATTGCTCATACAACATTTTGTATTCCTTATATTTTAATGATGGTAAAAGCAAGGTTGGTTGGAATTGATAAATCTCTGGCAGAGGCGGCAAAAGACTTAGGTGCAAGTGAAATAAGAGCATTTTTTGATATTACATTACCCCTAATTATGCCAGCCGTTCTATCAGGAAGTTTATTAGCATTTGCTATGTCTTTAGACGATGTAGTTATTAGTATTTTTGTTACAGGCCCAAAGGTCACTACATTGCCTATTAAAATATATACACAAATGAAATTTGGAGTTACTCCAGAAATTAATGCATTGTGTGCTATTATGTTAGTAGTTACGATTGGATTAATTCTAGTCTCTACTAGGATAGGGAGAAAAAAGATATAGAGAAGTTGCATAAACGTATAAAGAAAGAGGAGGAAAGTAAAATGAGAATTAAAAAATTAGCGGTGCTTGCAATGAGTGCACTTTTAGTAGGTGGATTATTAGCAGGTTGTAGTAGCAACAAAGAAGAGAAGAAAGAGCTTGTATTATTTACATGGGAAGGAATGTTTCCACAAGAAGTTCTTGATGGATTTGAAGAAAAGACAGGAATTAAAATTACATTTTCTAATTTTGACACAGATGAAACTATGCTTCAAAAGCTTGCAGATGCAAAAGGTGGCGATTATGATTTAGTAATTGCAGATGACTATATTATTGAAACAGCTATTGAGCAAGGATTAGTTAGTAAGTTAGATAAAGAAAAAATTGAAAACTTTAACAATATTAATCCAGTATTTCAAAGTCAATTCTATGATGAGAATGATGAATACACAGTTCCATATGGAGCAGGAATTCCACTAATTGTATACAATCCAGAAAGTGTAAATTTTGAAATCAAAGGATACGCAGATTTATGGAATGAATCATTAAAGGATAGTATTGCAATTACAGCAAATTATAGAGTTATTAATGGTATTACATTAAAGTCTATGGGAGAATCTATGAACGTTGATGATGTAGATACTATTTATAAGGCAGGAGAAAAGTTAAAAGAACTTGCTCCAAATATTCGTTTAATTAATGATGATAATACTCAAAATGCATTATTAAATGGAGAAGCTAGCGTAGCATTTTTATATACATCACAAGTAACAACTGCATTAGCAGAAAATCCAGACTTAAAGGTAGTGTATCCGGAAGAAGGATTAGGTTTTGGTATTATGGCAGCATTTATTCCATCACAAGCACCAAATAGCGATGAGGCACATGAATTTTTAAATTATATTTTAGATCCAGAAGTATATGCACAATGTATTGAATATATCGGATATTATAGTACAAACAAAGCAGCAGATGACTTGGTAAGTGATAATTTAGTATTACCAGATGATGCAGCAGAAGGTGAAATTATTCAAAATATTAGCGCAGAGGCAGAAGAAGCACATAATAAGATTTGGATTGAATTTAAGTCTGAATGTGAATAATGGATTAAAATTAATAGCTTACTAATAAATAAAAAAGAGAACATAATGAAACTATCCAATATTTGGGGATTGGTTTAATATTATGGTCTCTTTTTTATATTATAGGGAATAGTGACCTTAAAATCCTAGAGTCGAATTTCCATAGTAAACATAGTTCCCATAAGTGAACGTAGTTTTTATAGTGAACATAAATTACTTAGCGATTTAAGAGAAAGGTGTAAAAGCTATTTTTAAAAGAGTAGAAGGCGATTTAAGCGTAATCAGTAAGAAATATACTCATAGTAAAAAATAATGAATAAAGGGAAAAAGGTAATTATCTTGAAATCCTCAATAATGGATTGTATAATAATAACTATATTATATAGAAATATTTATAATATAAAACAAAAATAAAGAGAAGGAGTGTATACAATGGAAGAACAAAAAGTAGAAAATATGACAATAGAAGAAAAAGTAGAAACAATGGATGACTTTAAAGATGAGTTAGAGGCAAGCTATCGCAGGCTTCGTGTTGGAGACGTTGTGGAAGGAACTGTTATTGAAGTATCAGAAAAAGGAGTAACTCTAGACTTAAATTATTTTGCCCCTGGAAAAATTGATGTAGAGGAAATCAGTGGGGATCCATCTTATAATATTGTAGAAAATATTCATGTAGGAGATACACTTAGTGGAACAGTAATTGAAACCGATGATGGCTCTGGAAATGTAGTACTTTCCCTAAAGGAAGCTACTGAAAAGAAGGCATGGGAAAAACTAAGAGAGATGATGGAAAATAATACAGTTATTCATGGAAAAATAGGTGGTATTGTAAATGCTGGAGCTATTATGTATGTGGAAGGCATTCGTGGATTTATTCCAGCATCTAAATTAGATATGACATTTGTAGAAGATACTGTTGAATATTTAAATAAAGAAGTTTCTGCTCGCATTATTACAGTAGATGAAGAACATAAAAGACTTGTACTATCAGTAAAGGATGTATTATTAGAAGAAGCAATAAAAGAAAAAAATGAAAAAATCAATTGTATTGCTGTGGGTTCTGTTGTAGAAGGCACAGTAGAAAAATTAATGGATTACGGTGCATTTGTAAATATTGGAGATGGAATTTCTGGTCTTGTGCATATTTCTCAAATTAGTAACCGTAAAATTAAGCATCCAAAAGTTGTATTAACAGTAGGAGAAAAAGTAAAGGTTAAAATTATAAAGATTGAAAATAACAAAATTAGCTTAAGTATAAAAGAAGCAGATGAAGTAATTAATAAAGATGTAGATGAGGAAGTATTTGACTATAAGGAAGAAGGAGAAGCAGCTACTAGCTTAGGTTCTTTACTTTCTGGATTTAAATTATAATGAATGTCAGGCATTCATATTAGAAGAAGCTTTGCTTCTTTATCATGTGCAAAAAGAGGAACAGAAATTAGGATATAATAAAAAAAGATTACTAGCTTATAAACTGCACCTGCAAATGTTAGATGGTATACATCTAATATTTAAGATGCAGTTTTAATTTTTGTTCTGACACTAGGTTGTGAAAAGGGAGAGTTTTTAAATTTTACATAATACTTTTTACATCTTACTTAAGATAGGAAATAGTTTTAAATAAATAGATTTTTGGTCTAAAATATAGGTTGCAACTGCCAGTTGACATATTGAATGGTAGTAATTGGTAGTATGTAACTAGGAAAAAGTATATACTTCTCATATATCGAGTATGTAAAACTTGAAATATTTTTAATAAGGAGAGAATATATGATTTTTGCAGATAAGTTAATTCAACTGCGTAAGAAAAGTGGATGGTCACAGGAAGAGCTGGCAGAACAAATGAACGTGACAAGACAGTCTGTTTCAAAATGGGAAGGGGCACAGTCTGTGCCAGATTTGGAGAAGATAGTACGACTTTCTAATCTATTTAAAGTCAGTATAGATTATTTACTGAAAGATGAAATAGAAGAAATGGAAGGTACCGAACTTGTAGAAGAAGTATTAAAAATAAGACAAGTATCTATGGAGGAAGCAAGTACCTTTCTTTCCATAAAGAATATAACAGCAAAATCAATTGGATATGCTACCTTTTTGTGTATCATATCTCCAATCTGTCTTTTAATTTTAGGGGCAATGAGTCAATATTCCTATGGTTTATCAGAAAATATAGCCGTTGGTATTGGAATGATTGTTTTACTTATTTGTATCGCCATAGCCGTTAGTATTTTCATTTTAAATAGTAGCAAAACCAATGATTTTAAGTATTTAGAAAAAGAAATCTTTGAAACGGAATATGGAGTTGATGAAATGATTGAGAGGCAAAGAAGGCAGTATAAAAGCACCTATATAAGAAATAATATTTTAGGAGCAAGCTTATGTACGTTATCTTTGGTTCCATTATTTTGCGGGATAATAATAAGTGAAGAGAATGAGTTGATTTTGACTATTATGCTGTCATGCTTTTTTGTACTTGTTGGTATTGGTGTAATTTTCTTTATTCAAAGTGGGATAATTTGGGAAAGCTTTGAAATGATTTTGCAAGAAGGCAGTTATTCAAAAGAAAGAAAAGAAAAACAACCTATTGTAGGAGCTATTTCTACTGCATATTGGCTAATCGTTACTGCAATATATTTAGCATGTAGTCTTACTACAAATGAATGGGGATATAGCTGGATTGTGTGGGTAGTTGCAGGTGTATTGTATCCAGCGATTATAGTTATTTGTAACACTTTTAGCAGAAATCGCTAAGACAGTAGTGATAAGATTATAAGCTAGGCGGTGATATGGACCATTTCAGTGAATAAAATAAGAAATAGACGCTTATTCTATCAAAGATATAAGCGTCTATTTTTTATTGGTGAATGAAACATTTCAAATTCTAAAGTTCTATTTCATTCAATTATACTGTTATGTATTAGTTCTTACCACAGCAGAATTTATATTTCTTTCCGCTACCACATGGACAAGGTTCGTTACGACCGATTTTCTTATCCTTTACAATAGTAGTAGAAGATTTTTGTTCTTTATAAAGTTCTTTTCTTCTTTCTTCTGTTAATAAGTCATCCCATTGAGGAAGTGTATATAACCATTCAGCACGAGCTTCTACCATGTTATAGTAAAGCTTTTCTTTATCATATGCTAAGCTAAGTTCTGTTTCTTCATCCATAGTTTCAATTGGATTTGGAGTTTTTAAGCTATCATTAATTCCGTCTAAGAAACCAACCATAGTCATAGTATCTACTTTATATTTCTTTGCTAAAGAAGGAATAGTTCCCTTTACAGCTCTCTTTGCAGATAATAGACTTTCATAGATTCCCTTTTCTAATAAAAAATAATTGTTCCAAAAAGCATTGTATTCTTCTTGTGACGCAGCTGAATTATAGGCAGCTTGTCTCCATTCTTCTAATAATGACATATCTTAACCATCCTTTATTATAATATTATGTCAAAACAGAAAACTCTGTTTTGATATTTTCAATTTATACTAAAGAGTACAATGCATAGTATATATGTAAATATAGGTGTTGTAAAGAGTTTTAGCCGATTTTACGAAAAAACTATGTAAAAAAGTGGGAAAATTATAGGTATTACATTGATTTTCTTTCTGCAATCTCAGCCATTTTTGCAGCATTTAACCTAGTATCCCCATGAACACGACTATATGATAAATATCCATTCATACGGTCAATTTTTGTTAAATTAGAAGAACCACATTTTGGGCAGGTTTCCATTTCTAACTCTTCATGTCCACAGTCATCACAGTAAGAAAGAGATAAATTCACACCTTCATAAAAACCAAGCTCCATAGCACGATAAATTAAAGAGCGAATTGCTTCTTTATTATATCCAACTGGGTAACGGACATATTGGATTTTACCACCGTTGCAAAGTTCCCAAAATCTTCCTTCCAAATCTTGCTTTGTCACTGGAGAAATATCTTCAGAAACATGACAGTGGAAGCTATTACTTACATATGGGCGGTCAGAAACGTTTTCAACGATTCCATATTTTTTTCTAAATTGTTCTACTTGTAGTCCACATAAACTTTCAGCAGGAGTTCCGTAAATGGCATATAAATGTCCATCTTCATTTTTAAATTGTTCTACCTTTTTGTTGATATATTGTAATACTTCAATAGCAAAAGCACCATCTTCAGTAATAGATTTTCCATTATATAAATGTTGTAACTCATTTAAGGCAGTTACTCCAAAGCTTGCAGTCATAGGCTTTAGTAAAGGCTTAATTTTATCGGTTGGCTTTAAATGCCCGCCATAAAAACCACCTTCGCAATAAGCAAGAGGATTTGTAGATGCTTTCATTTCTCCTAAATATTCATAAGTACGAATATGAAGGCGACGAATCATTTCTAAATAGTAATCTAGTACTTCATAAAAATCTCTGCTTTCAGAACGAGCTTTTGCAAGAATCATAGGCAAATGAAGGCTGACAGCACCAATATTAAAACGACCAGTAAATACAGGTGTGTCATGTTCATCAGCAGGAGTCATACCTCCACGCTCATACCAAGGGCTTAAAAAGGCACGACAACCCATTGGACTAATTACTTTACCATATTTTTTATACATATCTGAAATATATCCTTTTCCTGTTAAAGAAAGCCAGTCAGGATACATTGTTTTTGCAGAGCATTCAAGTCCAGCTTCAAATACATCTTCATTTGGGCATCCAGGACTATGCAAGTTTTTATCAAATAAAAATACAATTTTAGGGAAAAGAACAGGCTTTTTGTGTCCTGGTTTTCCTTGTCCTTCTTTGTGAACATTAAGAAGTGTAATTGATGCTTCTTTTTCAAAGTAGGAAGTACCAAGACCAAGGGTTACTGTCACAAAAGGGTAATCACCACGAGAAGAACCAACAGTATTCAACTTATACTCAATTCCTTGCCAGCCTTGTTCAAAGTCTCTATGAACTTTTGTTAAAGCATACTCAACTGCTTTTTCTTCTACACCACTCCAAGATGGATCAACAAAGTTTATAAACTCTTTTTTGTAATGTTCAAAGCTTTTCTCAGCATAAGGAGCAAGCACCTTATCTACTTCAGGAACAGTAAAACCACCATACTGTTGAGCTGCGGTACTTAAAATAATATCTCCCATTACGTCAAAAGCAGTATCAAGACTTTTTGGCTCATTATACCAAACATTTCCCATTTCAAATCCGTCTTTTAATACAGCAGAAATATCAAATAGACAGCAGTTCATCGTATCTAATCTTGCAGACTGGTCATGAATATAAATATAACCATCTTTACAAGCCTGTAATTCATTACGATTCATAAAGAATTTACGATAAAGCTCTTTATTTAATTTATTGAAAATAAGAATTATTTTTGTTGCAACTAAAGCAATGTCCGTGTTGGCATTGCTTTTATCTCCGATGTAGCGAATAGATTGGCTTTTTGTATAAACATCATCCATCATATGGATAAAGTCTTGCTTATAATTTCGATAATCACGATAGCTTTTTGCTACTTTATTATTTACTTCTTCAAGGGCACCTTCTACAATGTTATGCATATCTTGAATTGTAATCACGTCTATACCAAGAGAATTAGCTTTTTCTTCTGCAAACTTACAAATGAAGTCAAGTTCTTCAGGTTCAAACTCATATAAAATGCGGGCAGCTGATTTATTAACAGCATTTATAATTTTATCTAATTGGAATACTTCTTTTGTTCCATCTTTTTTAAGAATTTGTAACATAAAAAAACCTCCGATACAATATATAGTGTTTTAATTAATTTTTCAAATCAATATGTTGTGATTGCTAGTATACTATGTATTGAAAAATTAATAAAGCACTTTTTTTCATACATAATGTGTTAGAAGTTAAGAAAGGTTGATAAATAAAGGAAAGTACAAGAAAAAAATAAATTGAACAACAAAAAAGAGGGATATTTAACACAAGCTATTCATAAGATAGAGTATTGAGCTAGACATTAGAAGTATCATCTTAAAAATAACTATAGAAGTTTGCATCAATATGCATAGTAATACATATTGTTATAAAACGATTTTAATAGATAAATAGTAAATGGAGGAATGGAAATGAATGACATGGGAAAAGAAATATTAGGACAATATGACTTGGAAATATATAAAGTAAAAAAGGGTAGAGGGGCTTTTATATGTGAAACCAATCAAGGAATTAAGTTACTAAAGGAATATGAGGGGACTATGAAACATTTAGAATTGGAGAATGAAATAGTAACCTATTTAAAAAATAGTTGGGATGTAAAGGTAGATAGTTATGTAAGAAATAAAGAAGGAAGTTTATATACCACAGGATATATAAATAGCGGAGGATATAAATACTACAAAGAACCTTCTAACTATGTACTAAAGGATTGGTTTATTGGAAGAGAGTGTAATTTAGAATCAGAAAATGATGTACTATTAGCAGTAAGAGTTCTTGGTATGATGCATAAAAAATTACGTTTCAAAGGAGGGTTAGAGGGAAAGATAAAAGTATTAGACAAAGAAATATTATTGTTGGAAGAGTTTGAAAAGCATAATAGAGAGTTAAGAAGAACAAGAAATTTTATTCGAGATAAAAAGAAGAAAAATGAATTTGAACTATGTATTATAAATACATATTCTAATATGTATGAACAAGCAATGAAAGCTACTAATATATTAGAAAACTCTAACTATCAAAAACTTTATTTTGATGCAGTAAGTCAAGGGCATTTGTGTCATGGTAGTTATAATCAACATAATATTTTAATGTTAGAAACAGAAATCGCTATAACAAATTTTCACAAATTTACAGTGCAAATTCAAATTTATGATTTATATCAATTTATGAGAAAGGTATTAGAGAAAAATAATTGGAATGAAAAATTAGGAGCACATATGATAGAAGAATATAATAAGCAACTTCCAATTTCAAACGAGGAAATGAAAGTATTGTATGCTATGTTTTGTTATCCAGAGAAATATTGGAAGCAAATCAATTACTATTATAATAATAACAAATGCTGGATTCCTCAAAGAAATATGGAGAAGCTATTAAAAGCAGCAAATCAGTATGAGCAGAAAAATAAGTTTTTAGAAATTTGTTTTTCGTAATAAAGTGATTTTCTTTTTTCGAGATTTCGTTTATAATGAAGAAGAATGAAGTTATGAAAGAAAATTATTAAAGTAGGAAAATGCTTATTTGCATAAAAAAATAGTTATTGCATTAAAATGTGTGTAATAGCACACCTTTATAAAAAAGATAAATGGAGGGAAAATACAATGGATTACAAAAAATTATATGAACAATGGTTGACAAATCCTTATTTTGATGAAGAAACAAAGAAAGAATTAAAAGCAATTAGTAGCGATGAAAATGAAATTAAAGAACGTTTTTATACAGAATTAGAATTTGGTACTGCTGGACTTAGAGGAGTAATTGGTGCTGGTTTAAATAGAATGAATATTTACACAGTAAGAAAAGCAACTCAAGGTCTAGCAAACTATATTTTACAAGTTGGCGGACAAGAAAAAGGAGTTGCTATTGCATTTGACTCAAGAAGAATGTCACCCGAGTTTGCAGATGAAGCAGCACTTTGTTTAGCTGCTAATGGAATTAAAGCATATCGCTTTGAAACATTACGACCAACACCAGAATTATCTTATGCAGTAAGAAAGCTAGGATGTATTGCAGGTATTAATATTACAGCAAGTCATAATCCACCAGAATAT
>CALWGN010000117.1 GCA_944380055.1 uncultured Lachnospiraceae bacterium | reverse complement strand
TCAGCAAATACAAATGTTCCATTTTCACCAAATTCACAGTTAGGTACTACCATTAAGAAAAATGCTGATACTAACTTAACGCCTGGCTTTGTCTTAATAATTTGTAAACATGGTCTTAATGTGTTCGCTGTTGAATGGCAAGCTCCTGATACCATACCATCTGCATCACCTGCTTTAATCATTAAACATCCATAGTATGTGTAATCGCTTAATGCAATTTTTCTAGCTTCTTCTTCTGTAAGCCCTTTGCTCTTTCTTAATTCAACAAATAGATCAATGTATTCTTGTGTCTTTTCATAAGTTGCTGGATTAATAATTGTTGCTCCTGTAATATCATATCCTTTTCCATGTTCTGCAACTTCTTCTGGGCTACCAATAATAATAATATTAGCAATATCTTCTTTTAAAATCTTTTCAGCTGCTTCGTAAATTCTTGCATCCATTGATTCTGGTAAAATAATAGTTTTTTTGTCTGCTTTTGCTCTTTCTTTAATAACGTCAATAAATCCCATGATTCATTATTCCTTTCTTCTTCTTAAATTCTCTCATCTTTTGTAGGTGTATAAAGTATACAAAAAATGTTGTATACTAAGTATTGTATAACAGGTCTTATATTGTTACAAGTATCTATCTTGTTTTTTCATGTATTTTTTCAAATACAATATATGTCTCTTTCATATTATGACTGTTTTATGTTATAATATGATGAATTTTATTAAATTACAAAATTATTTTAGAAGGGATTTTTTATGAAGATTGTTGGTTTAATTACAGAATACAACCCATTCCATAATGGACATAAATATCATATTGAACAGGCAAAAAAAATAACAAACGCTGATTTTGTAGTTGTTGTAATGAGTGGTGATTTTGTTCAACGAGGCGAGCCAGCTATATTTCCAAAATCATTTCGTGCTCATATGGCACTTTTAAATGGTGCTGATATTGTCTTTCAATTACCTACTTATTATTCTACAAGCAGTGCTTCCCTATTTGCTTATGGAGCTATTACACTACTTCATAAGTTAGGTTGCATAGACTTTGTTTGTTTTGGTAGTGAAGATGGACATATTACTGACTTAATTGAGTGTGCGAAAATTTTATTAGAAGAACCTCCTAAATTTAAACAAGTATTAAAAGAAAATTTAAAGCTAGGTCTTTCCTTTCCAAAAGCTAGAGAACTTGCACTAACTTCTTGCATTACTTCTAACTCTCTACCTGCATTTTTACCAAATAATATTTTAGGTATGGAGTATATTAAATCACTCCTACAGTTAAATAGCCCTATCACTCCTGTTACGATTAAACGACAAGGAGCTGGATACCATGATTTGGATTTTTCCAAAGAATTTTGTTCTGCCTCTGCTCTTCGTACTACCATTGGAACAACACCTATGGATTCTTATTCCTCCTTTATTCCTGAAAATGTAGTAGACCTATTAAAGAGAAAAGATTCCCCATCTCCTTTATCTCTTGATGATTTTTCTTATTTATTAAATTATAAAAAGCTTTCTTGCACTTGTTTTTCTAAATATGCTGATTTTTCTTCTCACTTAGAAAATCGTTTTCTAAATTTAGCAAATGATTTCTATACAATAAATGAATATATTTCACTATTAAAATCAAAGGAATACACCCATTCTCGTATTTCTAGGGCATTGCTTCATAGCATATTAAATATAACACAAGAAAATGTTGATTATTATAATTTTAATGGTTGTATTTTTTATGCACGATTGCTTGGATTTCAAAAAAAGGCTTCACCTTTATTAAAAAAAATAAAGCAATGTAGCTCCATTCCTTGTATTACAAAGCTAGCAGATGCACCAAACCTACTAGACAATATAGGATTAGAGCAATTAAACCACGATATATTTTCATCAAACTTATATCGAATGGCATATTTTGAAAAATACAAAAAAAATTTGCCAAATGAATATCAATCTCCAATTATACTATAAAACATTTATCCTTATTAAAGATAAAAAAGCCCTTGACTTAGAGCTACTCTCAAGGTTTACAATAAAGATAAATAAACGTAAAGGAGGCACAAATAATGAAATATGTTACTTTAAATAATGGTGTTCAAATGCCTATTTTAGGATATGGTGTATATCAAATTGCAGACCTTGAACAATGTGAACGATGTGTTCTTGATGCTCTTAAAATAGGATATCGTTCCATTGATACTGCACAAGCATATGGCAATGAAGAGGCTGTTGGAAATGCAATTACAAAATGCCAAATACCAAGAGAAGAATTATTTATTACTTCAAAAATATGGATATCCAATGGAGGATACGAAAAAGCAAAAGCTTCTATTTTGGAAAGTTTAAAAAAATTGAAAACTGACTATATTGACTTAATGCTAATTCATCAGCCTTTTAATGATTATTACGGTGCTTATCGTGCAATGGAAGAAGCTTATAAAGAAGGGAAAATCCGTGCAATTGGTGTTTCGAACTTTTATCCAGACCGTCTAATCGACTTATGTAATTTTGTAGAAATTACCCCAGCAATTAATCAAGTGGAAACTCATGTATTTCAACAACAAAAAAAGGCTCACCAAGTTATGAACAAATATGGTGTACAACATGAATCATGGGGACCATTTGCAGAAGGTAAAAATGACTTTTTTACAAATCCGATTTTAACTGAAATTGGACAAAAATATAATAAAACTTCTGCTCAAGTTGCTCTTCGCTATTTAATTCAAAATGATATTGTTGTTATTCCAAAAAGCGTTAATGTAGATAGAATGAAACAAAACTTTGACGTTTTTGATTTTTCTTTAAGTGATGATGATATGAACAAAATTTCCAGTTTAGATCAAGGAGAGTCTCTATTCTTCTCTCATTACGACCCAGAAACTGTGGAATTTTTAACTTCATTAGGAAAGTAATATGGAACATGGATTTACAGTAAAGCAAGTTGCAAAAAAATTAAATTTAAGCGAACATACTATACGTTTTTATTGTGATAAGGGATTAATACCAGCAGTGCAAAGAGATAGAAATAACAATCGTATATTTACACAAGAGTCTATTAATTGGCTTACTGGGGTAAAATATTTAAGAGATAGTGGAATGTCATTGGAATCTATAAAAAAATATGTAGACTTATGTCTTATAGGCGATGAAACAATCCTCGAAAGATATTCCATCATTCAAGAACAAAGAGAGCTTGCAAAAATACAGTTACAAGAAGCAAAAGAACGCTTGGAATACCTTGAATACAAGCTATCTCATTATAAAGATATTATTGAACATCGCATTGATGACGATATGAATCCTGGCAAATGGTAGATAATAAACCATAATATAATTTTACTATTTTTTTAGAAAATATGCCAAAATAAAAGAATGACGTTTTAACAATCTTGTCCAAATTTTAATATTGTGCAAGATGTTAAAACGTCATTTTCATTACTAATTTTTTGCAAATTTCTCTTTTATCTTTTTTCTTACTATTTTTACAATTGGCGCTATTATCATTCCTATCAATCCAATAATAAGAATATAGTAACCTAGTTCTAAGTTTACTTTTACATAAATACCAAGAAAACTAAATAATCCTGTATCTGTATATGGAATAGAAACCACTTTTATAATGACTGTTACAATAATAACAATTGTTGAAATCCAACTAAACAAATCTAATTTTAACCAAAATAGTACAAAGTTAATAATAAGAAATACAATAAGCCATCCCATACCGCTGTGAAACAAAGATACAAATGTATGATTTCCTACTCCAAAAAAAGTAACTTTTACACTATATACTGGTAAAAACAAACCAATAGCTGTTATTAAAGTACATAGTAAACCAAAGGGATTTCTGTCTTGTATTATCTGGCTTACCCTCTCTAGTACTATCCAACCAGTGATTTTATCTTTGTCATTTTCTTTTTGAAAGTTGCTAGAAATTTTTTGAAAAAAGTTTTCTTTCTTTTTAGGTTCCTCTGCATGATTCGAAAGGTCATCTATTTGTACAATAGAAGTACAATCTTCATCATTCTCTTTCGTTATTGCTATTTGTTCTTCTATTATTTGTTGCTCCTCTACCATTTGTTTCTCTATTATTGGTGTCTCTTGTATTATTGTTTCTTGTTGTTTTACTCCAGCATTTATAGGCATTCCACAATTCATACAAAACTTTTGTTCTTCACTCAATTTTGCCCCACACCTTACACAAAACATCATTTATCCTCCTGGTATATTATTTTCTTTTATTCTACAACAACACACCATCCTTCTGGTCCTTTTATTTTACCTACTTGTATTCCAGTTACGGTATCATAAAGACGCTGACTTAATTCACCAATATTTCCACCTGTAATTTGAATTTTTTGGTCTTCAAAACGTAATTCACCAACAGGAGAAATAACTGCTGCTGTACCTGTTCCAAAACATTCTTCTAATGCTCCAGTCTTGGCTGCCTCATAAATTTCATCAACAGAAATTTTTCTCTCTTCTACTCTATATCCCCATCCCTTACAAAGCTCAATTACAGATGCTCTTGTTACACCTGGCAAAATACTTCCTGTTAACATAGGTGTAATAACTACGCCGTTAATTTTAAAGAAAATATTCATTGCTCCTACTTCTTCAATATATTTTCTTTCCACACCATCTAACCATAGCACTTGTGAGTAACCTTCTTCATGAGCTTTGACTTGAGATTTTAAGCTAGCTACATAATTTCCACCTGTTTTCGCTTCACCGATACCACCTCTAACTGCTCTTACATACTCATCTTCTATCCAAATCTTTACTGGATTAAGACCTTCCTTATAATAAGCACCTACTGGTGATAAAATAATAATAAATTTATAGGTATGTGATGGGCGCACTCCTAAATATGGGTCTGTTGCTATAATAAATGGACGAATATAAAGACTTGTCCCTGGTTTATTTGGTATCCAATCTTTATCTACTTTTACAATAGCCTTTAGAGCATCTAAAAAATCCTCTTCTTTAATTTCTGGAATACATAATCTTCTATTGGTATTATTTGCACGTTCAATGTTTTTATCTGGACGGAATAATAATACGTTTCCATCTTCACTATTATATGCTTTTAAACCTTCAAACATTTCTTGTCCATAGTGGAATACCATAGCTGATGGCATTAAAGACAATGGTTGATATGGTATAATTCTTGCATCATGCCAGCCCTTTCCTTCTTCATAGTCCATAATAAACATATGATCTGTGAAAATAGTACCAAAAATTAATGGATCATTTTCATCTGGTTTACTTTTAGGTTGTTGTGTTAGTTCATATCTAATATTTAACATTATTATGCCCCCTATTTCTGACAATTTTCTTTTTATTATTAATCTATTTTCTTCCAATGTCAATACTTTATACAAGGGCTATTTATAAAATACAATATCTTTTTGTTATATTAAGTATAATCTAGCATAATAGTAGCTATATTATCTCATCTATTTTTTATTTTTTTATATAAATAAAAGTAATATTCCAAATCAAAATATGTTTGTTCATCACTTTCACCTACTAACTTCCACTCTGGATATTCATCTAAATTTGGAAAGTAAGTATCTGCTTCATAAGCATAATTTATCTTTGTCAAATGAATAGTCTCTGCATATGGCAAAAATGCTCTATAAATACTTTCTCCTCCAATAACATAAATATCGGATTTTTTCTTTCCCCTTAAAAGAGCTAATACTTCTTTTATAGAGTGTGCAATAATTGCTCCTTTCACAGAAAAATCTTTATCTTTTGTTAAAACTATATTGGTTCTTTTTGGTAACGGCAACCCATTTGGAAAACTTTCCAGTGTTTTTCTTCCCATTATAACTATTTTTCCTGTAGTCTGCTCACGAAAAAATTGTTGATCTGCAGGTATTTTTACCAATAAATCACCTTTATTTCCAATTGCCCAGTTTTGGTCGACGGCAACTATCATATTCATTGATTATCTATCCTTTCTACAATTATATTATAAGTAAAATAGTCTTATTGATGCTATCACATACAATAAGACTATCTTCTATATTTTTCAACATATCATTTTCTATATGAATTGTCAAATAAAATTATTTTAATTTTTAAAACTATGAATTGGTGCTGGTATTCTGCCACCTCTTGTTACAAACGCTTCACAAGATTTTCCATTCACTGGCATCACAGGTGCATAACCTAACAAACCACCAAATTCAACGGTATCTCCTACTTTTTTTCCAATTACTGGAATAATACGAACTGCTGTTGTTTTTTGATTAATCATTCCAATTGCTGATTCATCGGCTATAATACCAGAAATAGTAGTTGCCGTTGTATCTCCTGGAATAGCAATCATATCAAGCCCAACAGAGCAAACACAGGTCATTGCTTCTAGCTTTTCTAATGTTAAAGCTCCTTCAACTACTGCATCAATCATCCCTTGATCTTCACTCACTGGAATAAATGCCCCACTTAATCCACCAACATAAGAAGATGCCATAACTCCACCTTTTTTTACTTGGTCATTTAACATAGCAAGCGCTGCTGTTGTACCTGGTGCTCCAACCATTTCTAAACCAATTTCTTGTAAAATTTCTGCTACACTATCTCCTACTGCTGGAGTTGGGGCTAAAGATAGATCGATAATTCCAAAAGGAATCCCTAATCTTCTAGATGCCTCTTGTGCTACTAATTGTCCTACTCTTGTGATTTTAAATGCAGTCTTTTTAATTGTTTCACAAAGAACTTCAAAGTTTTCTCCTCTTACTTGTTCTAATGCTCTTTTTACAACACCAGGACCACTAACTCCTACATTAATAATAGCATCTGTTTCTGTTACACCATGAAATGCTCCTGCCATAAATGGATTGTCATCTGGTGCATTACAAAATACAACTAATTTGGCACAACCAATAGAATCAATTTCTTTTGTTTCTTCTGCTGTCTGTAAAATAATTTCACCCATTAACTTTACTGCATCCATATTAATTCCAGTTTTTGTTGAACCTACATTTACAGAACTACATACTCTTTCTGTGCAAGCTAATGCCTTTGGAATGGAACGGATTAAAAGTTCCTCTGCTTTTGTCATTCCTTTTGATACTAATGCAGAATAACCACCGATAAAATTTACTCCTACTTCCTTTGCAGCTATATCTAATGTTTTTGCTATGCTAACAAAATCATCTACCGTTTTACAGGCATTTCCACCTACTAATGCAATTGGAGTAACGGAAATTCTCTTATTTACAATTGGAATACCATACTCTT
>CALWGN010000116.1 GCA_944380055.1 uncultured Lachnospiraceae bacterium | reverse complement strand
CCCTATATAATTGTAAAAATTTAACAAAAAAGCTAATGTATAATTTACAAAAAATAAAATATGCAAATCCATTTTCATTAATTATTATTTATAAAAAAACAACATAATACATATTATGTTGTTTTTTTTATAACTTACAACATAATCCAAACATTATTACATAATATATCAATGCAAAGCATAAAAAGTAATACGATAAAATTAAAATAATAAAAGATTATATATGTTTTAAATTATTGATTTTTTTGTGAATCAAATAATAATTGCTTCTTTTTACAATCTTTTGTACATTTAATACATTTTCCACGCATACAGCTAATATTTTCATCATTAAAGAAATATTGGTCTTTTCCCAAATCTTTTGCAACGTATAGTGCAGTATCAGCACACTTATATAAATCGGTATATGTAAATGTACGATTATCAACATAAGAGACACCAATACTTGTTGATACATTGTAATTATCATAATAAAACTGTAGCTGTTTGCGAATTTGCCCAAGTAAGAAGTCAAGTTTAGCTTTTAACATTTCAAAAGGTAAATTTGAATCAATAAATACAATAAATTCATCTCCACCTAATCGTGCGATAATGTCATTTTTTCTAAAATTAATTCTTAAACAATCAGCAAATAATTGAAGCACTTTATCTCCTTCAGGATGTCCTAATGTATCATTAATAGTTTTGAAGTTATCTAAATCAAATATTAATAAAATTCCAGTATTTGGATTTTTTGCTAGTCTATTTTTTATTAATGACTCAAAGGCACTACGATTCAATAGACCAGTTAGTTTATCCATAGAAGCAGAATATTGAGTTGCTCTTAACGTATTAATTTCAGTTGTTTTATCAATAATAACTCCATAAAATTCATTTGAAGACTTAAATGGTGTAATTATAAGAATACGGTCATTAATTTCAATTAATTTGTCTTCTGTTTGAATAGAAAGTAACTTATCAATATATTGTTCAAAATGTGCTGGTGTATCTTTTATATCATTCCATTCGCTTGTACTTATACCAAGAACCGATTGGATATTGCTAGAAAAGAAATTTGAATTAATAGGATATAAGCATTCAAACATAGCAATATGCGAATCGAGAGAGGTAAAAATACGAGAAATACGTTCTTCCTTATATCGATAACTATCTCTCCAGTGATTAAGCAAATTAGAAAGTGAGTTCATTTCTGGAGTGTTAGAAGCATGGAAGGAAATATCATAGTTACCAGAATTTAACTCATATATATTTTTTGAAATAGAGTTAACATCATTTAAAACATACTTTCTAATATAAAATTTTAATAATACAATAATTGAAACGATAATTAATACAAGAGTTAATGCAATAATTCCTATTTGAAGTAACGAGTCAAAGAAAAAGTTACTAAAGTCTTTCGTAGAAACTAAAAAAATATTATCTACTAATCTGGTTTTTATAAACTTGTAGGAACCATTGATTTCTAATATAGAACCGCCTTCTAAATCTTTTAAAATCTCAAGTCGTTCTATATTAGAATTCGCATCTGCTACAACAAAATCTTGCTCATTATTTGTCGTTATTGCAAGTAGTTCTCCAGACGTACTATCAATAGCTAATAAAGTTTCTTCAAATACAGTTGGAGTACTTTCTAGAAGATAAGATAAAGTAGTAGTTGATAATAAACTGTCTAAAACCTTTAAATCAATGCCTATTTGTATAACGGAATAATCAGGGGAGGTAGACTGTATACCAAAGAAAGAATATTTTAATTGTTTTTGAATAGTAGTACTTTCAAGTTGTATTTCGTAGCCATTCAACTTTTTACCCCTAATTAAACTCCAAAAAAGGTTGCGAGATTCATGTTCTAAAAGATTAATACCAACGGATTCTTCATCGCTACTTAAAACAATGATCCCATTATGATCAATTAAGTGAATTGCAGAAACATCCATTAAGTGTTGCATTTTCTTTAGTCCCTCAGTTGTTTGTAACGATGTATTATTAGCTATCATAAAATCAATGGCATAGGCCCTGTTAAGATAATCTTTTTTGTATAAATCAATTTTATCATTAATAACGTTTTTATTATTTTCATAAGATACTTCAAATTGAGAAATCATTTCATCTAAGCTTTGTATTGTTGAACTATATTTTGTAATAAATGTAGCATATGAAAATATAAAAAGTTCAATAATTCCTGCGATCACCAGGAGTGTAATAATTTTTTTTAATAAAATTTTTTCCATATTAGTCTATTTTAATCCTTTACCTTTAAAATAATAAGAAGAATAAGAGATACTCCTTATTACGTATACTATATAATCAATATTATTGTGAGAAACGACACAAATATTCTTCTACATAGAATATCTGTATTTATTATATAGTAGTAATTGATAGTTACATTTCTTTTCTATCTATTTAAAAAACAAATAGAATTATCTGACTTTAACATGTATTATTTATAATGTTAAAAAAATAGGGGGGGGGTAGAAATGTAATTTATAAAATAGAGTAATTTAGGAATATTTAAAAATTGTTTTGAAAAATTAACTAGTTTATTCATAAAATACCCTCATATTTTATTGTTGTGCATTTAATAATTTAATATAATCATTTTTATGAAGCGGTTTTGAAAAATAATAGCCTTGTCCAATATAGCAATTATTTTTAATTAAAAACTCTACTTGAGTTTTCTCTTCAATACCCTCGGCAATTACATTCATGTTTAGTTGTGTTACCATAGAAATCGTAGATTTTACAATAATATCCATTTTTTCATTACCGATTTTAGAAATAAATGATTGATCTAACTTTAATGTATCAAAGTTTGAAGAAGAAAGAGAACTTAATGTGGAAGTACCTGTACCGTAGTCATCCATATCTACACCAAAGCCCATATTATGTAGCTCCGTAATAATATTATTGATAGATACATGATCATCAATTAAGGCACTTTCTGTAATTTCAAATGTTAAATTTGTTGGATCAATATTATATTTTTTTGTAAGAGTTTTAATAGTATCAATAACCCCATAGTGATTTAAATGTAGTCTAGAAAGGTTAATGGATATTGGAACAATTTGACATCCTTGACTTTTAAGTTCATTTAGATCCTTGCATACAATTTCTATAATTTCTTTATCCAACTGGATAATTTGGCCATTTTGCTCAAAAACAGGGATAAATTTTGCAGGAGAAAGTAATGAACCATCTGGATTTCTCCAGCGAACCAAAGCTTCTGCTCCGAAAATACTGTTATTTTTCATATTAAATTTCGGTTGATACCAAACTTCAAATTCATGATTTTGTAAAGCAGTTGGAAATCTGGATTCAATTTGAGTATTTTCAATAATTTGAGTGCTAAAACTTTCATCATAAAAGCAAAAATGTTTATTAAAGTTTCCTTTGATATGGTTTTTAGCAATAAGCGCATTACTATATATGTGATGTAAATCATCTGAATTATCAATAGAACAAACGCCAATAGAAATAGTAATAGGAACAATAACGTGTTCATCAATATCTCGCTCTAGCCTATTATGAAGCTTCTCAAGTTTTTCTATTAACTCTTTTTTTGTTTTATGAGAAATAATTCCAACAAAAATATCTGCATTATCCTTATACAGTGTATCACTTGGAAGTTCACTTTTAAAAGCTCTAAATATGTATTTTAATAGAGTATCACCAACCTGTGAACCGTATAATAGATTAATTGTTTTGAATTTTTCAATATCTATTATAATTAAAGATTTATTTTTTCTTTCTGAACGAGACATACGTTTAAAATCTAATTTTAAACATTCTAGGTTTTTTTCTTGTGTCAGTGAATCAATAAAAATAATTTGAGATAATTTTACTTGATATTTGTTGTATGAAATAATTAAAATTCCTGCAAATAGTAACAAAATAGAAAAAATAAGCAATACAGCAAAAGTCATATTGTTTGCAATTATTTTAGAGTTTTCATAAACATATGCCTTTTCTATAAAGGATACAATATACCAATTATTAATATTTAGTGGTTCATAATAAACTAAATATTCAATATCATTTAATGTACATTCAATAAAGTTAGACTTAAGCTGATTAGCATCTGATTCAAATAATTCTTTATAATTAGAATACTGAAATAGTATATCATTATTAGAAAGACCGTCTGATTGTATTACTAATGAACTATCTTTATCAATAATAATGCTTCGTCCCTTGCCATTAAAAGAAGGCATTTCCAACAACTGTGCCAAAAGATTGGAGTCATAGGTTGCAGTAAGAAGAAGCTCTACATTGTTCCCTTTATAAATAGGATAGGTAAAAATATTTAAAAAAACAGATTGATCCTCACTTAAATAGCTTTTTGTAATGGAAGCTATTCCTTTCATACCATTTGTAAAATAATCATAGGAGCTTAAGTCTAATTGTTCACCTAAAGTAGTATAGCAAATTCCATTTTTATTAATAATCCCCATATTGTAGAAATTATAGCTGTCCTTATAATAAGAAAGTTTTTCTAACATATCAGGGATTTTAAAGTTGTATGTTTCTCCCAATGAAGATGCTAATAATTCTAGTACATGTTGTCGTTCCGTAAGTTGTTTCTCAATAGCAAGTGCATTTTGTGAAGAAACATTTTCTAAAGTAGATCTCGCTTCTATATGCATATAACGTTTAAAATTTTGCTGGTAATAAATAAATAAAAATCCACTTATAATAGAAACGAGAAAAACTAAAGCAATAAGAGTAATGTTTAACCGTTTTTTTAATATAGGGTTAATGTCATTAGAGTATTGATTTTTTTTAGTTGTCATAGTTCATATCTCCATATAAATCTATGCTTTTCATTTGTATTTAAAATGAATGAAATGCACAGAAAAAGAATACCAATTAAGGATAAATTTGTCAACATTTTGGCTATATATTTTTACTGAAAATTATAAATTATAAGACTAAATTAATAATGAAACAACATATAACATATTAAAACATTATGTGCTACGTTTTGGTTTTTTAATAGAGTCTCAAGAAGACCTTTCCATGTAGTTTGGAAAAGTGAAGTTTTATTTTTCTCCTCTCTTTAATTTGAAGGAGAATACTACCAGCATATTTAGGTAGAAAAATAGCAATTTATAATAAAATTGTCAATATCTCCTAATTTATTAATTATAATAGATATTTATCAAAGAAAAATAGTGTATCTAAAAAAACAGATTGAGTAATATATTGTATAAAATACACAAAAAAGTTGAAAAAAATTATAATAAATACAGATTGAACTAAAAATAAGTTTTAGTGTATAATAAATCCATAAAAATACATAAATAGTAGTGTGTAACTGTTAGGCAGGCATTAACTGATTCCGTGTTGGGTATAGATTCTTATATACAGATTTTCTATGTGTAGCATTGTTTAGTTAATGCTTTTTTATTTTTTTATACAGTGAGACAAAGAAAGGAGAGACTATATGAAAGAGAAAATTTTTGGCGTATTACAAAGAGTTGGGCGAAGTTTTATGCTTCCTATTGCTATTTTACCGGTAGCAGGATTATTATTAGGTCTTGGAAGTTCGCTAACCAATGCTACAACAATTCAAACATACGGATTAGAATCCATTTTAGGTGATGGAACAATTTTAAATGCTTTATTTACTATTATGAGTAAAGCTGGAAGTGTTATTTTTGATAACTTACCAATTATATTTGCGGTAGGTGTAGCCATTGGTATGGCAAAGAAAGAAAAAGAAGTAGCAGCTCTTTCTGCTATGATTGCCTTTTTGGTTATGAATATTACAATGAATGCTATTTTACAAATTAATGGAGAAATTCTTTCTAATGGAGAAATAGCAGAGCATGTATTAGAAGGAACAGTTACAAGTGTATTAGGAATACAAACATTGCAAATGGGTGTATTTGGAGGTATTATTGTAGGTCTTGGAGTAGCAGCACTTCATAATCGTTTTCATAAAATTGTGCTTCCAAATGCATTATCATTCTTTGGTGGCTCAAGATTTGTACCAATTATATCAACAATCGTATACTTATTTGTAGGAATTTTGATGTATTTTGTATGGCCATTTGTTCAAAATGGAATTTATGCACTTGGTGGATTGGTTACTGGAACAGGATATGCAGGAACGTTAATTTTTGGTATTATAAAACGTGCTTTAATTCCATTTGGACTTCACCATGTATTTTATTTACCATTCTGGCAAACAGCTGTTGGTGGAACAATGGAAATAGGTGGACAAATTGTTCAAGGTGGACAAAATATTTTCTTTGCACAGCTTGCATCACCAGATACAGTAAAGTTTAGTGCAGATGCTACTAGATACTTCTCTGGAGAATTTATTTTCATGATATTTGGTCTTCCAGGTGCAGCTCTTGCAATGTATCAATGTGCTAAACCAGAAAAGAAAAAGCAAGCAGGTGGTTTATTACTTTCTGCAGCATTAACTTGTATGCTTACAGGTATTACAGAACCTATTGAATTTTCATTTTTATTTGTAGCTCCAATTTTATTTGTAGTTCAAGTAATTTTAGCTGGATCTGCTTATATGATAGCTCATATCTTAGATATTGCAGTAGGGTTAACATTCTCAGGTGGATTTATTGATTTATTCATTTTTGGTATCTTACAAGGAAATGAAAAGACAAGTTGGCTTTATATTATTCCAGCAGGTATTGTTTACTTCATTTTATACTATACTATATTTAAGTTTTTAATTAAAAAATTAAACTTAAAAACACCAGGTAGAGAAGATGATGATGCAGAAGTGAAACTTTATACAAAAGCAGACTATAAAGCAAAGCAGACAAGAGATGGTAAAACAGAAGCAAACCATTTACTAGATGAAAGAAGCGCTATTATTGTAAAGGGGCTTGGTGGAAGAAATAATATTTCTGACGTAGATTGTTGTGCAACTAGACTTCGTTGTACAGTTTATGATTCTTCTTTAGTAAATGAGGGAATATTAAAACAAACAGGCCCATCTGGAGTTATTAAAAAGGGAAAAGGGGTTCAAGTTATTTATGGACCATCTGTAACCGTTATAAAATCTAATTTAGAAGATTATCTTGCTCATAGTACAGAAGCTGATGATGAAATTTATACACAAGACAATATAATAGAAGAAACAGCAAATGAAAATACAGTGACAGAAGTTAATATTAAAGAAGAGAGCAAAAAGGAAATAAAGAATTTACACACTATTTCCACTGCTATTACAGGACAAGTAGCTTCTATTACTGAAACACCAGATGAAGCTTTTGCTGAAAAAATGATGGGTGATGGTTATGTAGTATTTCCAACAGAAGGTGTGGTATATGCACCAGAGGATAGTACAGTTAATTTTGTATTCCCATCAAAGCACGCAATCGGACTAACAACAGAAGATGGTTTTGAATATTTAATCCATGTAGGGGTAGATACTGTTAAGTTAGAAGGACAAGGATTTGAAGTCTTTGTAAAAGATGGAGATTTTGTAAAAAAAGGTAGCAAGCTAATGACCTTTGATATACAATATATTAAAGAGAATGCAAAATCTGATGCGTGTATTGTAGCTTTTACTAGTTTAGAAGAGGGACAAGAAGTTCAAATGAATGTTACATCAACAGTCAATGCCCTTGATGAAGTTGCTACAATCGTAAGTAACTAAAAGCATTTATAAAATTATAATGCAAAGGAGCAAGAGGAAGATGTATCGAGTGATAAAAGTATTAAACAACAATGCAATTTTAGCTTTAGAAGATAAATCAAAAAAAGAACTAATTTTATTAGGAAGTGGCATAGGCTTTGGAAAGCGTGTAGGTGAGTGGTTTGAAGAAATAAAAGATGCAAAAGTATATTCTTTAGTAAATCGTAGAAAAGAAGTTCCTACATTAAACGTTATTAATGGAATCAAACCTACTTATTTAGAGGCAACTGGTAAAATTATTGAAGAGGCAGAAAAAGTGTTTGATACAGTAAATCATGACGTACTTCTTCCTCTTGCAGACCATATAGCAATGGCTGCAAAGCGAGCAGAAAAAGGAGAGGTAATACAAAATCCTTTCTTGCCAGATTTACGAGTATTGTTTGGACAAGAGTATGCAGTAGCACTAGAAGGGCGACAGATTATAAAGAGGATGACAGGGTATGAAATTCCAGATAGTGAAGTTGGATTTATTACCCTTCATATTCATTCTGCACTTTCAGATGAAAAAGTGTCAGAAGTATTATCAGCAACAAAAATTGTAAATGAAAGTATATCCATTATTCAAAATAGTTTAGGAATTGTATTAAATCAAGAAGATATGAGTACAAATCGTTTAATGAGTCATTTATACTATATGGTTATAAGGGTAAAAAGACAGGACTTATTAAATATTGATTTAGATGAGTATATCAAAGAAAAGTATAAGAAAGCTTATATGGTAGCAAAACAGGTTTGTGATTATATGGCCGAACAAATAAAACAAGAAATTCCTAAGGAAGAAATAAGCTTTCTTGGAATTCATATACAAAGAGTAAGAAAATAAAATAAACTATATTTAGGAGGAAAATAAAATGAAGAAATTTGAATACACAATTAAGGACGCAGTAGGAATTCACGCAAGACCAGCAGGATTATTAGTAAAGGAAGCAAAAAAATACGAAAGTAAGATTGTAATTGAAAAGGGAGAAAAGAAAGCAGAAGCAACAAAACTTATGGCAATTATGGCTATGGGAGTAAAGTGTAATGATACAGTTACTGTAACAGTAGAAGGAAGCGATGAAGATGTTGCAGTAGGACAAATGGAAGCGTTTTTCAACGAAAACTTATAAAATAAACTTTTAGGATATAAGTAAACAGATAAGTGAGTAAATTTATCCACTTATCTAGCTACAGTAAGAGAGGTGGCATTATATGGAAATTTTAAAAGGTAAATCTGTATATAAAGGCATTGCTATGGGTAAAGTTTGTGTATTAAAAAACCATAGCGATTCAGTGAAAAGATATCATATCGATGATGTAGAGGCTGAAATTTTACGAGTAAACGAGGCAAAAGAAGAAGCTATTAATCAACTTATGCAGTTATATGAAAAGGCATTAAAAGAAGTAGGAGAAGCTCATGCTGCTATTTTTGAAGTACATCAAATGATGTTAGAGGACGATGATTATACAGAAGCGATTGAAAATACAATCCGTACTCAAAAAATTAATGCAGAATATGCTACATTAACGACTGGTGAAAACTTCTCACAAATGTTTGCATCTATGGATGATGACTATATGAAGGCAAGAGCGGCGGATGTAAAGGACGTATCTGATAGACTAGTATCAGTATTAAGTGGTGCTGGAAATGATACTATGACATATGATGAACCAGTTATTATTATAGCTGATGACTTAACTCCAAGTGAAACAGTACAGCTTGATAAAGAAAAGATTCTTGCATTTGCTACAGTACATGGTTCTACAAACTCTCATACAGCAATTTTAGCTAGAATGATGAATATCCCTGCTTTAATTGGGGTTCCATTTGATTTAGATAGTATAGAAAATGGTATAATAGCTGTTGTAGACGGATTCAATAGTGAGGTTATATTAAATCCAGTAAAGGAAGTCCAAGAAAAAACAGCAAAGGCAATTAGAGAAGAAAAAGAAAAATTACAGCTATTACAGTCCTTAAAGGGAAAAGAAAATATTACATTAGATGGAAGAAAAATTGATGTATATGCAAACATTGGTAGCGTTAGTGATGTTGCTTATGTTCTTGAAAACGATGCGGGTGGAATTGGCTTATTTAGAAGTGAATTTTTGTACTTAGGAAGAGAAGATTTTCCAACAGAAGAAGAACAATTTTCCGCTTATAAGCAAGTAGCTGAAATGATGGCAGGAAAGAAAGTAATTATTCGTACATTAGATATTGGTGCAGATAAACAGGTAGATTATTTTAATTTAGGAAAAGAAGATAATCCAGCATTAGGTTATCGTGCAATAAGAATATGCTTAAAGCAACCAGATATTTTTAAAACACAATTAAGAGCATTATTAAGAGCAAGCGTTTATGGAAATATTTCTATCATGTACCCAATGATTATTTCTGTGGAAGAAGTACTAGCAATTAAAGAAATTGTAGAAGGAGTACGACAAGAATTAGAAAAGGATGGTATTCCTTATAGAATTCCAGAACAAGGAATTATGATTGAAACACCAGCAGCTGTTATGATTAGTGACGAGCTAGCACAAGTAGTTGATTTCTTTAGTGTAGGTACCAATGATTTAACTCAATATACATTAGCACTTGATCGTCAAAATGATAAATTAGATGATTTTTATAATCCACATCATAAAGCGATTTTGAGAATGCTTGAAATGATTGTAAAAAATGCACATGCACATAATACTTGGGTAGGAATATGTGGAGAGTTAGGTGCAGATATTACATTGACAGAAGAATTTATTAGAATGGGAATTGATGAATTATCTGTATCTCCATCTATGGTTTTAAAAGTAAGAAAGAAAATTCGAGAGACAAAAATACAATAAGAAATAATAGCGTATAAGTAGTTTGTTTTATAGATAAAAATGAATTACTTATACGTTTTTTTCTTTCTATAAAAGAAAAAATATAAAAATAAAATTAAAAAATCTATTTTTTAAAGAAAAAATAGATTTTTTTAAATAATAATAATGATGTAATATGTGAAGAAAATAGATAAAAAATCAAAAAATATATATTAAAAATATAGTTTAATCAAAAAGATTATATTTTTATTAAGTTCATTAAGAAAATTTGTTGAAATTTAAGAAAATATAGTATAATATAGTTATATGAAGCTTAGATAGAACAGACAAACTTATAAAGTTGGCTAAAAAACAGAAGAAAAATCCTATATTAATATGCGAGTAAATAATAGTTTGTTCATTTTGCTACAGTTTAAATTTTTGTAGAGGGTAATAAAATATAAAAAGAAGCAGGTGACAAAAATGAGAGAAGATGAGAGATTAGAAAAGGTAAAGAGAGAAAGACCAGTAGATCGTCGTATCCAAAAAACAAAAAGCTTATTAAGAGTTGCACTAGCAAATGCAATGAGAGAAAAAAGTATTAGGGAAATTACAGTAAAAGAGTTAGTAGAGTCAGCAGGAATTAATCGTTCTACATTTTATTTACATTATGCAGATATTTATCAAATGCTAAGGAAGATAGAAGAAGAAATTATAGATAGTATCGTTGAAGTTATTGAAGCTGATAAGGAAACCCCATTATATATAAATTGTTTACCAGTAATGGAAGCTGTCTGTGACTTTTTTATAGATAATAAGTATATTATTCAAGTTTTACTAAGCTCTAATAGTAATGGAACGTTTGTATATGAAGTAGAAAAAATTATAGAAAAAGGTATAGACACAGTGGTGAAAGAAAAATATTCAAATAAAGTTTTTAATGACAATTATGTGTATTCATTTTGTGTTTCTGGTTGTGTAGGTCTGATTGTAGATTGGCTAAAAGAAGAAAGACCAAAATCATCTGCCTACATTGCAAAAATTATTTATAATATGATAAGTCATTCAATTAAAAGTGCATATAGTGGAGTAGATATATCAGAATTATATGCATAAAAAATAATATAATATATGTAATATAAGAGAAGACAAGTTAGGTATTGTTTTCTCTTTTTTTATTAAGTTAATATAGCTTTTAAAAATGGTTTGCAAACCTCTCTTAACATTATATATATTGTATAAAAAATAATAGATAATTTATTGAACTATTGTATAAATTATTATACAATAAATTATATAATAATTTAATAAAATGTAAAATTAATAGTATAATAATATATGCATATTATTTCGGGGTCCATGTATTTTGTAAAAGAATAATATATAAAATAAAGGAGGTATGGGTGTTGAACAAACAATGTATAAGTAAACCGCTATTGCTAAAAAAAGTAAAGATAACCGATAATTTTTGGAAGAAGGAAATGGAGTTAGTACGAAAAGAAGTAATTCCATATCAATGGGAGGCACTAAACGATAGGGTGGAAGGAGCAGCCCCTAGCTTTTGTATGAGAAATTATAAAAGGGCAGGGGAAATTAAGGAACAGAAGAAAGTATTAGGAAGTGAATATAAGCAGGAAGAATATCCATTAGATACATTTGAAACATTGCCAGATGAATCTCATCAGTTAGATGGTTGCTTTTATGGATTTGTATTTCAAGATAGTGATTTTTCAAAATGGATTGAGGCAGTTGCATATTCTTTAAGCCAATATCCAGATAAGCAATTAGAACAAATAGCAGATGAAGCTATTGATATTGTATGTAAGGCACAGCGTGAAGATGGTTATTTAGATACGTATTATTTAATTAATAATGAAGATTATATATTTACAAATTTAAGAGACTTACATGAGTTATATTGTTTTGGACATCTTGTAGAAGCAGCAGTGGCTTATTATGAGGCGACAGGAAAGGATAAATTATTACAAGCGGCCAAAAAATTTGCTTTATTTATTGAAAAACATATTGGTATAGAGGAAGGAAAAAAGCATGGTTATCCTGGGCATGAAATCGCAGAAATGGCACTTATGACGTTGTATCAGTTAGAAGGAGATAAACGATTTTTAAAGCTAGCCAAATATTTTGTGGATGAAAGAGGGAAAAAGCCATATTACTTTGATGTAGAAAGAGGAGAAATCTGTAAAGAAGGGGAAGAAAAGTATCATTATCATCAAGCTCATCGCCCAGTACGAGAGCAAAATGAGGCAGTAGGCCATGCAGTTCGTGGTGTATATCTTTATAGTGGAATGGCAGATGTAGCAAGAGAAACAGAGGATGAGGAGCTATTTTTGGCCTGTGAGAGACTATGGAATAGCATTGTAAATGAGAAAATGTATATTACAGGTGGAATTGGGGCAACACACCTAGGAGAAGCCTTTTCTTTTCCTTATGACTTACCAAATGATACAGCATATGCAGAAACTTGTGCATCTATTGGGTTAGTATTTTTTGCAAGAAGAATGCTAGAGGCAAAGATTGACTCTCAATATTCAGATGTAATGGAATTAGCATTATACAATGGAGTGTTAAGTGGAATGGCATTAGATGGAAAAAGTTTCTTTTATGTAAATCCACTAGAAGTTGTTCCAGAAGCTTGCTACAAAGATGAACGAAAGCATCATGTAAAGCCAATTCGTCAGAAATGGTTTGGTTGTGCTTGTTGTCCTCCAAATTTGGCAAGACTAATTAGTTCTATTAGTCGCTATGCATTTACGGAAAATGAGCAAGGGCTGTATATACATTTGTATATTGGAGGAGAGCTTACAGCCGTAGCAGGAAAGGAGGAAAAGCATATTTCCATACAGTCTAAGTTTCCATGGGACGGTTTGGTTGATATAGAAGTAAAAGAAGATATAACAAGTCCTTATACAATAGCATTTCGTATTCCTAGTTGGTGTAATACATATAGCATTAGTGGTATAGATAGTAGCCAGGTTACAATAAAAGATGGATATGGGTATATTACAAAAGAATGGAAGGCTAGAGAGTGTATTACACTAGATTTTAAAATGGAGCCAACGATTATAATAGCAAATGAAAAAGTAAGAGAAGATATTGGAAAAGTAGCAATTAAAAGGGGACCTATTGTATATTGTATGGAGCAAGCGGATAACGGGAATAACTTACATTTAATACAAATAGATACGACAAAGCCATTACAATGGAAAGAAAAAGAGTTGTTGGGAGAGAAATTTGTAGAAATTAAAGGGGAAGGTGTAAAAACTATAATAGAAGATGCTAAACAATCTTCTTTGTATAGAACTTATGAATCAAGAAAAAAAGAAGCTACTACTATTACATTTGTTCCTTACTATATGTGGAATAATCGAGGAGAAGGGGAAATGAGTGTATGGGTAAGAGAGTTATAAAAAGGCGATTCTAAAAATATAATTTTCTAATAATGTAAAACAAAAGGTTGAGTACAAAGTGTTATACTCAACCTTTTTTCATTGCTATGTAGTTTATGCAAAGCCTTTTTCCTCTAGTAAATCTATAAGTATTTTTTTATTTTCCTTTATTCTCTTTCCACGAATTTGGAACAAAATAATAGTAAGGATAGAAAATACAACTAGGATGGATAGTAGTACAACAATGGTTGTATGTATACTACCGTTACCTGAGATTGTAGCTCTAAATCCATTTACTGTATAGGTAAATGGTAAATATGGATGAATGGAAGATACAAAACTTCCAGATATTTCTACTGGATAAGTACCAGCAGAACCAGATAATTGAATTACCATATAGACTAACATAAGAAAGCTACCTATTTTTCCTAACAAAGCATTAAAGAAGTACATAAGAGACATAAATGCCATAGAAGTAAGGCAGGCAATGAAAATAGTTTTTGTCATTTCTATTGGTTTAAATCCAATAAATGTATGAAGAGCAAATACCATTAATAGTGCACTACAAATAGAAATCACAAATAATACACTTGCTTTTCCAAGCCACCAACTAAAACCAGATTTTAATTGTCCTTCATAATGAGTAATTGGATACATAATGGAAAAAGCAATGCATGCAACCCATAATGCAACAGACATCATATAAGGAGCCATTCCATGACCATTATTGGAAACATTAGTTAGTTGGTTTTTAGATTCTGTAATTGGAGTATCTATCATATCAATGGTAGTATCGCTTATATTTACACTAGTTACCTCATCTGCTCCATCTTTTAAGCTAGAGGAAAGAGTAGTAGCCCCATCTTCCAAGGAAGTAATGCCATTTTGTAACGTAAAAGCTCCATCTGTAAGCTGTAAAGCACCATCGCTAAGTTGTAAAGCACCATTTGCTAATTGGTTCATACCGTTTAATAAAGTAGTATTATTGCTTACTAATGTTTCTGTACCTGTTTTTAGTTGGTCTGTTCCATCGTTAAGAGCTAAAATACCAGTAATAAGATTAGGTGATTGCTCATATAGACTGTTAATTCCATTATTTATTTGTGATGCTCCATCTAATAAAGGAGTAGAAGCGTTATTTAATGTTTGCAGACCACTTACTAAATTTTCTCCACCAGATAATAGGGCATTATTAGAGTCTTTTAATGTACTTAATCCACTAGACAATGTGGAAACATTTTCTGTATATGCCTTTATAGAAGCTACAAGTCCAGTATTGGAGTTATTATCACCAGCTACATTTTTTGAAATTTCCATCACTCCATTTGTATAAGAAGTAATTCCATCTACTAAACCAAAGGAGTTTTCAGAACCATGAAAAGCCTCTTGTAGCTGTTTTGCCACTGGAGTAATTGAGTTAGTAATGGCACTTACATTAGCAAGTGATTGTTCATAGTTACTTTGTGTATTTGATAACGTATTTGTAATTAATTGGTCATTTTTCGTAAGAAGGTTAACTAATTGTTCTTTTTGTGACTCATCTACATTAGTCATTCCATCAATTAATTGAATTAATTGGTTATTGTTTTCTTGTAACTCTAATAAGTAAGTAGAGTCATTTGTATTTGTTTGAGAGTTTTGAGATAACATTTGGTTTAATGTAGTTAAGCCAGATACAATACCATCCATTCCATTTGAAACAGAAGAAATAGATGTTTGTAGTTGTTCGTTTTGTGAAGTTAACTGATACAATCCTTCTTCTAGTTGTTCTACTCCACGGTTTAAAGTAGAATTGTAATTTGTAAGTGTTTGACTACCTGTTTGTAGTTTTGAAACACCTGATGTATAAGCTTCTATTCCTGAAAGTAATTGCTCTGAGCCAGAAAGTGCAGAGGAAACACCTGCTGTATAATTAGAAAGGCTTTCTGTAAATATGTTAGAGCCATCTGCAAGGTGTTTTGTTCCATCAACAAGTGAATTTGCTCCATTAACAAGAGAAGTTATACCATTTTGTAGTGTTCCTAGGCCATCATTTACGGTAGATACACCAGAAGTATATTCTTTTAATCCAACAAGTAAGGTATTGCTTCCATCTTTAAAAGTTAGAGTACTATCTGATAATTTTTTTAGATTTTCTGCAAGTACTTCATTGCCATCTTTTATTTGGATGATACCATCTTTTAACTGAGTAGAACCATCAGCAGCTTGTTCCATTCCACTACCAATAGTATCAATTTGCTCAAATAATGTTTCGGTATATACTTTTGTTACATTAGATGCCACACTTGTTTTTATTTTTTCAAAAGCACTTTCACTAAGTTTAGATGCAATATAGTTTGTACCAGGATTTGTTTCATACTGTAATTCCATTTTTTCTGGATTGTCATCTAATACAGTAGAGGCATTTTTGGAGAAGTTACTTGGTATTGTAATTATCATATAGTAGTCTCCATTTTTAAGACCTTCTTTTGCCGTAGTTTCATCTACAAATTCAAATCGTAGGGAGGAATCCTCTTTTAATGCTTCCACCATATCTTCACCAATAGATAGAGTTTTTCTGTTGTATGATATAGGAGTATCTTCGTTTACAATAGCAACAGGAAGATGTTGTAAACTGCCATATGGGTCCCACATAGATCCTAAGAATAAAGTAGTATAGATTGTAGGAATTGTAATAATTGCAACTACTGCTAATAATAAAAATTTATTATGGAATAAATTGTTCCATTCTCTTTTTAACATAGGTTTCTCCTTTCCATGTCTTTTAATAATAGAAAAAAATCTATTAATAGACAAAGTGTTGTCTTTCTTTTTTGGTTGTATTATACTAGTAGGAGAATAGAGTGGCAATCATCAATTAATAGGCAATATGTATATTTATGAACATATTTATTTTAAAATGTTGATTTTAAAAATAAAATTTTTCTAAAGGAGAAAATAATTTATGAGCTATGGAGAAAAAATAATAACAAAGCAAGTGGATAGAAGAGTAAGAAAAACAAAAAAACAATTAAGGCAAGGTCTTGCTAAATTAATGGAAACAAAAAGCGTTAAAGAAATTACAGTAAAAGAGTTAGTGGAAGAGGTAGATATTAATCGTTCTACATTTTATCTTCACTACACAGATATTTATCAAATGTTAGAGAAAATTGAAGAGGAGCTAATGAATGAATTATTGGAAGTAATTAAAAAAGATAGAAACATTCCTTTTAATGAACATAGCTTACCATTTATTGAGGACATTTTTAAAATTTTAGCAGAAAATAGAGATATTTGTGTTGCATTACTAGGTCCTCATGGGGATATTGCATTTATCCACCAAATGGAACAAATTATTGCAGAAAATAGTTTTCAAGTAATTGTAAATAAATATCCAAAGGCTGCAAAGGATATCCAATATGCTTATGATTTTTGTTTGGCAGGCTGTGTAAGATTAATTGAAACATGGCTAAAAAAGGAAAATCCTGAGCCAGTAGAGTATATGGCAAATATGATGTATCAATTAGTTACTAGTGCATTAAAGCCAGTATATAATTATATCATTACTTCATAATATTAAGTATGGAACAGATGTTGTATGTGGACAAGAGCAAAAGAAATAGAGTATAATAGTTAGAAAATAAAGTTTATATTTGTTGGGAGGGCGTAATGGATCATATAAAAGATTGGACCAAAGAAGAAATAGTAGAATATATTGCAAAATTAGAATTTGAAGCATTTGATAAAGTAAAAGGAATTGGTGGTAGAGCAAGTTGTCAAGATGATTGGGAAACGTTTCGAATTATGAGAACAAGCCAATATAATACATGGACAATGGAAATGCTTATTAGTTATGTAAATGATTTTCAAGAGGCATTAAAAAATGGCTGGAATTTAATTATGGAAAAGTATGCAAGAATGATGGAAACAACCGATCCGAAGCAATATGAAGATTTTAAGGATAAGCTTCCACCAATAAGTGAAAAAAAGAAAAATATTATTGAAGAAGTGGTGAAAATACAAGTAGCATGGATGGAAGATTTTACAAATAAATATCCAAATGTATCCCCATATACAAGATATATTCATACATCAGAAGATACGATATATCATACTTCTTATGAAACTTATTTAAGAGGAGAGATTAGTACATATTCCCATCGCACATTGTATTTATATGCCACATTTATTGTACAGCTTATGAAAGAAAATAAAAATCTAGCAGAAATGACAATGGAGCATACAATTAAAATGTACGGATATCATAGCTTTGATGATATTAGAGGTTAGTTTCATTGTTGTAGAAAAGAGGATAATATGGAAATAGAAATACAACAGTTTTTAAATGGATTGGATCATTTATTTGCTACTGGGCAAGGGCAAAAAGCAGGGATATACTTAGAAGAATGGCTAGCAAAAGCAGAAGAAGCTAGTGATATTAATGGAACATTTACAGTTTTAAATGAAATGATGGGATATTATAGAAGTACAGAGCAAGAAGAAAAAGGAATTTCTGCAGCAACAAAATGTGTTATGTTAATAGGGCAATACGGATTACAAAATCACCCAGCAGTAGGAACAATGTTTTTAAATATTGCAACTACTTTATGCCATTTTAAGCGAGTAGAGGAAGCAATAGATTTTTATAAGCGAGCAGAAAAAAGTTTTTCTACTTATGGAGCAAACCACTTTACAATGGCAAGTTTATACAATAATATGGCATTTTCTTATGTACAGAAGGAAGAGTACTATGAGGCAGAAAATAGTTATAAAAATGCCCTTAATCTATTAGAAAAAGTAGATGGAAGCAATGGGGAAAAGGCAGTTACTTATGCTAATATGATTGATTTATATAAAAAAAGTGGACAAAAAGAAAAGGCAATGGATTGTGTAAAGAAGATACAACTTTCATTAAAGGAAGAAAATAATATAATGGATGCTAAATATGCATCGGTTTGTTTAAAATGTGCTAATATTTTAAAGGCATACGGTTGGCTAGAAGAGGCAAGGAAATTAGAAGAGAGAGGAAATCGTATTTATGAAGGGACTTGAATTATCAAGAAAATATTATGAAACATTTGGTAGTCCTATGATAAAGGAAAAATTTCCTCAGTTTGAAGAAAGAATTGCAATAGGTCTTGTAGGAGAAGGGTCCGAATGCTTTGGATTTGACGATGATATTTCAAAAGATCATGATTTTGAGCCTAGTTTTTGTATGTGGATTACAAAAGAAGATTATCTTATTATAGGAGAACAGTTGGAAAAAGAATATGACAATTTACCAAAAGAATTTTGTGGTATAAAAAGACAAAATAGTAGTCATTATGGTCAAAATCGCAGAGGTGTAAAAATAATTGGTCAGTTCTATGAACAACTTCTTGGAAAAGAAGAAGGACCAGATACATGGCAGGACTGGTTGTTAATACCTGAGTATAGCTTGGCTTGTGCAGTGAATGGGGAAGTATTTCGAGATGATTTAGGAGAATTTACTCGTATTAGAAATAAAATTTTACATGGAATGCCAAATGATATTCGCCTAAAGAAAATAGCAGCGTCAGCAGTAAAAATGGCACAGTCAGGTCAGTATAATTTTGCAAGATGTATTAATCATAACGAAGTAGGAGCAGCTCAGCTGGCATTGGCACATTTTGTAGAAGAAACTCTGCATATGTGTTATCTACTAAATAAACAATATTGTCCTTATTATAAGTGGATGTTTCGTAAATTAAAAGGCTTACCATTGTGTCAAGACCTGTTATTGCCGTTAGAATATTTGCTTTGTGCACCAAATAAGCAATCGGATTTGGAAAATAAACAGAGAGTGATTGAGGAGATAAGCAAATATATTATTATAGAATTAAAAAAACAAGGATTAACTTGTGGAGAATGGGATTATTTAGAGCCTCATGGCTTTGAAGTAATAAAAAACATAGAAAATGATACAATTAGAAGCTTACATATTATGCAAGGATAATTGTATAAAGGAGGATGTAAAATGGCAACTACAAAAGGACCCCTATTTCGAGACCCTATTTATGATGGGGCGACAGACCCAGTTGTAATATGGTGTGAAGAAGAGGAATGTTTTTATTTATTTTATACACAAAGAAGAACGGATGGAGTAACCATAGGGGTTAGTTCTATTCATGGCTCTTCTATTGGTGTAGCATCTTCAAAAGATGGAGGAAAATGGCTTTATAGAGGAACATTAGACTTAGAATTTGAGCATGGACATAACACATTTTGGGCTCCTGAAATTATATATGGACAAGGGTGTTATCATATGTATGTGTCCTATATTACAGGAATTCCAACAGATTGGAATTATGAAAGAAAAATTATTCATTATACAGCAAATAATATGTGGGACTGGAAGTTAGTTGGAGAAATACCATTATCCTCTAATCGAGTAATTGATGCTTGTGTATATGAAATAGCACCAAATCAGTATAAAATGTGGTATAAGGATGAGGTGAATAACTGTCATACTTATAGCGCTATTAGTAATGATTTATATCATTGGGAAGTAGTAGGGGCAGAAATTACAGATTGTGCTCATGAAGGTCCAAATGTATTTGAATTTTCAGGAAAAAAATGGATGATTACGGACTGCTGGGATGGACTTGCAGTATATGAATCTGATGATTTCTCTCATTGGAAAAGAGTAGGAGATAATCTATTAAAAGAGCCAGGGAAAAGACAATGGGATAGGCAAAAGGGTAATCATGCAGATGTAGTTGTTATTGGAGAAGAAGCTCATTTATTTTATTTCTGTCATACAATGATTGATACAAAAATATGGATAGATGGAGAAGAGGAAACCTGGACACAGGCAAGAGCTGCCATATGGGCAACAAAATTAACCTTTAATGGAACATCTCTAGCTTGTAATCGCAATGAGGAATGGGAAAAACTAATCTAATTTAGGAGAGAGCAAGTTATGAATTATATTGTACTAGATTTGGAGTGGAATCAGGGAGAGAATGAGGAAGGAAATTTACCATTTGAAATTATTGAAATAGGTGCAGTAAAGGTAAATGAAAATGGAGAAATCATTGATAAATTTTCTATGTTAATTCGCCCAAGTATTTATCCAGAAATCTATAAATATATTAGTAAGGTAATTGGAGTTGGCCACGACGAGTTAAGAAAAGGAAGTACCTTTGTAGATGCGTTTTATAAATTTATAGAATGGTGTGGAAAAGATGTTATCTTTTGTACATGGGGGCCAATGGATTTAACTGAATTGCAAAGAAATATGGACTATTATCATATAGAAAATCCATTCCCATTTCCGTTTTATTATTATGATATTCAAAAAATATATAGTATTCATAAAAAAGAGGGAAAAATAAAAAGAGCGCTGGACTATGTTGTGGAGGAAATGGGGATAACTGTAGATGGTCCATTTCATCGTGCTATGTGGGATTCTTATTATACAGCAAAGGTTATGGAAAAAATTCCACTGTCTAAGTACTTAATATATGAATCCATTGATTATCATCGTATTCCTCAAACGAGAAAAGATGAAATATATAAGGTATTTCACAATTATTCCAAATATGTATCAAGGGAATTTTCCTCAAAAGAGGAAGCAATGAAAGAAAAAAGCGTTACATCTAGCGTGTGCTTTTTATGTGGAAAATCAATCAAGAAGAAAGTTGACTGGTTTTCAGTTTCTGGAAAATTTTATTATTGTGCTGCTTGGTGCCCAATTCATGGATGGATGAAAGGGAAAATTAGAGTAAAAAAAGGCAAAAATAGAAACACTATTTTTGTTATAAAGACCATGAAGTATACAAATGAAGAAGAAATAGGAAAAATAAAAGAAAAGCAAATAGAGCTTAGAGAAAAAAGAAAAGAAAGAAGAAAGTTATTAAAAGAAGGAATATAATATTTATAAAACACATAAAACTGTCCGTCAAAAACATATATGGCATATGCGTTACTTTGTATGTTTCTATATGTTTTTGATGGACAGTTTTGTTATATCATAATTTCTGTGCACGTTTTTTGCACATTTAGGAACGCATTGCGTTCATTATATATTAAAGTTATTTTAAATGTTTAGATAAATGTATTTTCTTATATTTTTTCTTGTGAGGGCGATAATTTCCTCTATTTTTATAACGTATGTAACAGAATATGCTAAGTCCGATAATTGCCACTAAAAGAATATGCCAAAGTTGGATAACAATTAGATGTTTGGCGTTAGTAGTATAAGGGTTAGAGAAAGAGGCAGATAATAATAAATCATTGGTTGTATTATTAGTATTTGCTAGTAGTCGTGCAGTTCCAACCCCATACCCCTTATAGGAATATTCAATAAGAGAGAGCGAATTATCTGTGGATGTTTCTAGTGCTTTTTTTTCTAAATCTGAAAAAGAAACATCAATTGGTAAAATAATTTGTGAGCTACTATTAATTTCTGCTAATGATACTACTTGCTGTGGAATTTGTAGTGGTGTAGAAGTAGATAATACGTTACTACTATATTGGGTATCTTGTTCCGATGGACGAACAAGCTTAAAGTTTTCAAATCCGTAATCCATTAAAGCTTTTGTATCTTCATATTGTTTTCCATCAGGTGCATTTAAAACAACAATAATAAATTCTAAGTCATCTTTAACTGCATAAGAAACGAGACATCGGCCAGATTCAGGAGTCCAACCAGTTTTTCCTGCAACAATGTATTGATTATAGTATGGGCTGTTTTTTCGTAACATTTGATGAGTAGAACCCATAGGAATTGTTTTATTTAGTAGTTCATCAGCAGGGCGTACATAAGTTGGAGTAGAATCAATTCGTAAAAATGCTGGATTTTTAATTGCTGCATTCATAATTAAGTATAAGTCATAAGCACAAGTTGTATGTTCACTATTATATAATCCATTAGCATTTTTAAAATTTGTGTTAACAGCACCTAGTTGGGTTGCCTTTTCATTCATCATTGTAACGAAGTTTTCAATAGAGCCGCCAATATGTTCTGCTAGTCCATTGGCTACTTCATTGGCAGAAGGAAGGAGCAAGCCATATAAGCTATCTTCTACAGTTAATTTTTCTCCCACTCTAAGTCCAATGTGACTACTTCCAATAGGTAGGGTATTAATAGCAGTAGAAGAGTATGTAACAACTTCATCTAAGGAAGTATTTTCTACAGTTAATAACGCAGTCATAAGCTTTGTAGTGCTGGCTGGATACATAGATTTTGTTGCATTTTTTCCATATAGAATAGTTCCAGAATTAATTTCTACTAAAATAGCAGCTTCACTTTCAATGTCAGGAGCTTGTGGCCATCCAGAAGAAGGGATGGAGCTTATAAGTGTATCTATATCATCAGAAGATTGGGCATAGGCTGTTAATGGCGAAAATGCAAGCATTATGCAAATAAAAAGAGAAAAAATTTTTATCTTCATAGGTCCTCCTTGTAGAAAATTGCTCCATAAGGAGCAGTAAAATCCGGTTATAAGTGCTTCTTTTGTTTGAAGCGCTAGAATTAAATTATACCTATGGGAAATTATTAAATCAAGTGTTTTTCTTGGATGTATGAAGTTGGTTTCTTTGTATTTTATTGTTATATATTAACAGAATTAGAAAAATTAAAAAAATATAAAAAATTATAAAATATATGATATAATAAGCACAACAAGGTGCTTATATTAGAAGAAACTTCGTTTCTTTTATATGTGCAAAAAGCGTGCACGGAAATTATGATATAATGAACGCAATGAGCCAAGCGGGAAGTATTTGGCGAATGTGACAAGATCATGAACTAAGTTCATGATATAATGAACGCAAAGCATTTCTATCAGAAGAATCTTCAATTCTTAAATATGTGCAGAAAACATAAATAAGAATGAGGATATAATAGTTTTATTAAAATTTATTTTATAAGGGGACAAGTTAAAGTTTTAGGTACTACTTGGAAACAAAGGATTATAGCCGTGGATAAGCTACCTGTATATGTAGATAATTGAGGGGGAAAAGATATGATAAAAGAGTATAAAAAAGCAATGAAAAGAAGTTCGTTAAAATTAATAGTATTAACTACATTATGTGCATTAGTAATTACAGTATCAGAATTTATAGGTCCATTAATTATTAAAGATTTTATTGATAATTTTGAGACTAGAAAAAATAATATAGTTATTTCTATTTCTATTATTATACTAATATTTTTTATTAGTTATTTATTGAAGTTGCTAGGAAATGGGCTAAATAATTATTTTGCAATTAAATTTAAGACAAAAGAAACACTAAATTTGTATCAGTTGATGTTTCAAATGAAATATAGTGAAATAGTATCAAAAGAGCCTACTTATCTTGTAGAAAAAATTAATAATGGGGTAAATACATTGTTTGCCCTATATTCAGAAGCAATTTCAACCTATATAATTTCAAGTACCAGTATGGCAGTAAGCATTTTTTTAATCTATAGAATTGATTGTTTACTTACATATATGTTTCTATTAATTATCCCTCTACAATTAATCGGATACAAAAAATTAAATAAAAAGTTAAATACAAAGTGTCAAAGACTGCAAACAGTGTGTGCAAAAGGATTTAAAGATATTTTATCTATTACTTCAACAATTGAATACTATAAGCAAAGTGCTAATATAAGTAATATTTTAAATCTATTAAAACCATCTGTAAATCTAATTGTTTCAGAGAATGCTAATGTAAATAAATTTGCAAAATTTGTAAGCACAACGTTATCAGATATTACCAATGTGTTAAATAATAGTATATATATTGTGGCATCTATTTATATGCTTACTAATAAGATAACACTCTCTGAATTAATATTTGTAAATATGATTTTAACCATATATTTTCCAGCAATTAAAAGCCTAATTCAGGCAAATGTTAATATGCGTGATTTAGAAGGAGTATATGATTTTATAGAAAATGAAATGTTGGCTAATTTAGAAGATAATGGGACAGAAGAATTAAGAGAAGTTAATTGTATAGAAGGTAAAATAAAACCATTTTGTTATAATGATAAACAAATATTAAAAAGTGGAAGTTTTTATGTAGAAAAAGGGGATATTGTATCCTTATCGGGAATATCAGGTTCTGGAAAAACAACATTAGCAAAAGGATTTGTAAAATTTCATTCGATTCATACCATTAAGATTAATGGAATTGACATTAATAACTACACAAATCAATCAGTTAGAAATAAAATTTCATTTTATTCTCAAAATATTCCTATTATTACAGGAACGATACGAGATAATATTTTAATGGGAAATGAACAAAAAGCAGCGGAAATTGAGAGGTTAAAAGATAAAGCATTTATGGAAAAATTCTTCTCTTTAGAAGATGGATTAGATACCATTATTTTAGAAAATGGTGCTAATTTGTCAGGAGGAGATAAACAAAAAATAGCATTAGCACGATTATATATTGAAGACCCAGATGTTATTATTTTAGATGAAAATACAAATTCATTAGATGAAGAAACTGCCCACATAATTATTGAAGATATTGTATCAAATAATAAGGATAACATTATATTTATTATATCTCATGACAAAAATATGATAAAATATTGTAATAAGATAATACAAATTGAAAGAGGACATATTTGTTGTAAGGAGGTAGATAGCTAGCATTGATAATAGATTGTTTTGTAATCTAAGGAATATCTAAATGAGTGAGAAATATAAAGTTTGATATGCGTGGAGTTTTATGAAATATTCACGAGAGAAATATGAATTAAATAAAAGGGGGGAAGTTATGATTGGCTATATTTTAAAACAAAAGTGGTTAATTTTTCTAGAAGTTATTGTGGCGACAGGACCAGCAATATTCAGTGTTTTGTTTTCATTTGCTATGGGGGATATGACAAATGCAGCAGTAGATGGAGAGGTATCTTCTCTATTATGGGCTTCTATAGTGTGTGTAACTTGTCTTGCAATCCTTTATGGACTTCAAACATTAGAAATGTATTATGCCACGAAAACAGAGAAGTGTAATATATACAGAGGGAGATATTTGTTTTTATCATGTGACAGCAGGATATGGAGAGAGGAATGTGCTTGAAGATTTCTCTTTACATTTTAAGCAAGGTGGTACATATGCAATTATTGGTGCTTCTGGTTCAGGAAAAAGTATGCTAGCTCGAGCATTAATAGGAAGATCTAAAGTTTGTGATGGAAATATTTCTATTGGAGGAACAGTCCTAGAAAATATTAGTTTTTTTGGTGATGATGTTACAGCTAAAAAAAGTGGTCTTCAAGCATCTTTACCAGAGTCTTTCAGGTGGAGAAAAAACACGTCTTTCTGTTGCACGAGCATTAAGTTCTCCTGCATCTGTCCTTATTTTTGATGAGCCAACTAGTGGTTTAGATCCAGAGACTGTTAGTGAAATTGAGCAATTAATATTAAGTATTGAGGGTAAAACAATTTTTGTTATTACTCATAATTGGGATAAGGAATACTTATCAAAATTTGATGAAGTGATTAAAGTTTCAGCAGAAGAAAGGATTTTGAATATTTAAAGGAATAATAGTAGGGTTGCTACGCTAATTGATGATAGACTTCTTTTTCGGCACCTAAAATACTCTTGAAAGATAGAATAAATGATAAAAAAGAAACAGTCGTTTTACGGTTTTTTAATCGTTAAAGCGACTGTTTTTTACTAATTTTCTAAAAGTACCTAACTTTTGGTAGTAAAGATTACCCATGCATTCTCTTAATTACCTTTAGACGTGTAAATTCTTCACGTTCCTTTTCTTCTAAGGCATTGGAAATATGAGCACTTAGATTTTTATATGTTGGAATGGTAATATTTTTAAGTGCATTGGCACGTTTTTGAGTTTTCTTAATATTTGTTGCCAAACGGTAGGCAGAATTTTCAATCATTGATAGGCGGATGGTCAATTCTTTCACTTTATCAAAGCAAGCTAGCGCAAGGTCAAGAGATTCTCTTGTTCCATAGTAGGAAAATGCTGGACGAAGAGGTTCTTTTTCATATTCCACAAGTGGAATTTCTGTTCCCATAATACTACGAGTTTT
>CALWGN010000115.1 GCA_944380055.1 uncultured Lachnospiraceae bacterium | reverse complement strand
GATGTTTGACATTCACCACATCCACCTTTTTTCATTGTATTCTTTAATGTTTTTGTTGTTAATGTTTTAATTCTCTTCATGTGGATATCCTCCTATACTCTACTCTTTGCAATTTGCATATTCTTATCTATTATAGCACACACATAGAAAAAGGAAAAGTATTTTTTAATTATCATTTTGTTCTTCTATTTGTTTTTTAATTAGACGAATGGTTTCAATTCTATTTTTTTCTACTGCATCTACAATAAATATCATATTTTTATATGTGATCTGCTCTCCCTGAATTGGAAGATGATCTAATTTCTCAATAACAAATCCACCTAAAGAATCATAATCTCCTGATTCAATTCCTAACTCTAATAGTTCATTCAAATCAGAAATTCTTATTGAGGCTGAAATAGTATATTCTTCATCAGAAACCCTTTTTACTAAATCTTCTTCATCACTATCATATTCATCTCGAATATCACCAACAATTTCCTCTAGCAAATCTTCTACTGTAATAAGCCCTGCTGTAGCACCATATTCATCTAGTACAATGGTAAGGGTAGAAGAGGTTTCTCTCATTTCTATTAATAATTCAGAAGTTTTCTTATATTCATAAGTAAAATGTACGTCTCTTAAGTAGTTTCTAATATTAAATTCCTCACCTTGACGATATAAAAGTAAATCTTTCATATTAATAATTCCAACTATATCATCAATAGAATCTTCGTATACTGGCAAACGAGTATACCTATCTTTTTCAAATAAGTCTAATAGTTCCTCGTATGTAGCATCAATTTGAACAAATGACATATCTACTCTTGGTATCATAATATCCTTTGCTTGTGAATCTCCAAAGTCTACTACGTTATTAATCATTTTTCTCTCTTCACTTTCAATGACACCTTCTTCATGACTGACATCTACAATAGTACGAAGTTCACTTTCTGTAATTTTTCTGTTTTTTTGATTTACATCTACCTTAAACATACGAAGAAATATCTTTGAAACACTATTAATGATAAAAATGATTGGGGTAAAAATAACCATGATTACTCGTATTGACTTTGCATAGCTTAATGCAATGCTATCTGCATGTATTGTCGCTAATGTTTTTGGTGAAATCTCTCCAAAAACTAAAACTACCATAGTTAGTATACCTGTTGCAATTCCTGCTCCACTGCTTCCAAATATTTTTGTTGCCAATACAGTAGAAAGGGATGACGCAGATATGTTTACAATATTATTTCCAATTAAAATGGCACTTAACATTTTTCCTTGATTTTCTAAAATTTCAAGAACAACTTCTGCCTTTTTATTCCCTTCCTCTGCTAATGAACGCACTCTAATTTTGTTACAAGTAGTTAGCGCTGTTTCAGCTGATGAAAAATATGCGGAAAATGCTAATAAAACTAATATACTAACAATCTGCATGACGACACTCGAATCCAAAATAAATCACTCCTATTTCTTTCTATGTGCCATTTAAAAGACACTTTTTATATTTTTCGTAATAGTAACATATATTATCAAATTATGTCAAGTTTTACAGATGTAAGTCTCCACCCACACCTATTACTATGTAACATTAAAGGGAAAAACTTCCTTGATAAAGTTAGATTCATATTTTCCTCTTTTTTCTCATACAATTTAGTAACTAATGTTTTATGGAGGATTTATGAATATTCAGTCTAGGCTTATTTCTTTTCTTCGTACTGCTTTTATTACATACGTATTATCGGCTCTACTACTTCTTATTTTTGCTTTTATTATGTATAAGTGCAAGCTCCAAGAAAGTCAAATGAAAATTGGTGTATATGCGATATATACCATATCCTGTCTTGTAGGTGGTTTCTTTATGGGAAAAATAACAAGGCAAAAACGTTTCTTTTTTGGTCTTTTGTTTGGTGTCCTATATTTTTTATTTCTCGTTATACTTTCTCTTATTGTAAATCAATCATTTATACAAGGTATGAGCCATGCACTTATGATACTAGCATTTTGTAGTTTAGGAGGCATGATTGGAGGAATGATAAGCTAAAAGCGTCACTTTTGTGACGCTCTTTTGTTAAATATGTTTTGTACATGCCTCAACAAACTTAGTAAAAATTTGTTGTTGTTCTTTGTATTTATGTGCCATATGTTCCGGATGCCATTGTACTCCTAATGCAAATGGATAATTATTTCTTTCTATGGCTTCTATTATTCCATCATAGCTTTTTGCAGTAGCAGTATAATGACAACCTAATTTTTTAATTGATTGATGATGCATAGAATTTACTCCTATTGTTTCTTTTTTAACTATACTATATAGCTTGCTCTCTTTATTAATAACAATAGTATGAGCTGACTTATCTTTGTCTTTTGTATTAGAATGAATACTTTCCTCTATACCAGTTTCCATTTCTATATCCTGATACAAGCTTCCACCATCTGCAACATTCATAACTTGTACACCACGACAAATACCTAGAAGTGGCTTTCTTTTTCCAATTACTTTCTTTGCTAGTACTAGCTCCATCTGATCTCTTACTGGACTTATTTGTCCACTCCATGAATACATCTTATCTCCCCAATGTTTTGGATCAATGTCTCCTCCACCAGGTAGCAATATTCCATTGCATTTATTTGCATAATATTCCATATAAATGCTAACAACTGGCTTTGGTTGTATTTTTTCAAATTGAGGAATCATACAAATGGTAACATGTTCTCTTTTTAAACAATCTATATATTTTTGTCTAAAAGCTTTTCTAATAGGTGTATCTTCCCCTATATCAATCATTCCAATGATGATTTCTTTTCTATTCATAGCCTCGCCTCCTACTCTTTTTATTATCTTCTATTGTATGAGGCAAATGGCTAATAGTTTCATTTTTATTGCTTATTTTCTACTATCTGTTTAATTTTATTATCATCCTTAAATAAATATATAATGTATTCATTATTTTCAAAGTCTTTATATGGTTCAAACTGCTTTTTTCGTCTTTGAGAGGAATTTTCATATTCTTCCTTTGATACAATATAACAAACTGGATCTACTGAATTACTATTTAATATATCGGTTGCAATTAACCACTCACAAGACTCTATCTTTGTAAAGTCATCTAATGTAGTACCGCCATGCAACGTATACATATCTATAGCTCCATTTGTTAATTCTGTCATAACATTTCCATTCCAAAAAGTTGCGTAGCCTTTATTAATATCTTTTTCTACAATATAAGCTGCTACTTCTCTTTTGCTCTTTAACTGGTCCTTACCTATGAAATCTTTTACTACTACATAAGAGCTAATAAAAAAATATCCACATATAAAATATATCAATATTTTTTTATATACTTTCTCCACCGGTTCATAACTAATAGACAAGAAAAACACTACAATTAATAATATAAGTGTAGGTGTTAAATATCTTGCCACATATTGCATGGTGGTGAAAGAATAAATTCCAATAAAAATAATAATACTAGTAGCTACAAATACGATTGTATTTACATAGTATAAATCTTTTTCCTTCATTTTCTTGAATCCAAGGATAATAAGCCATATAAATATAAAGCAAAGAAGTAATGAAAGTAACCCCACCATCCCTTTTAAAGAGAATAAATTTTTATTGGCATAATATCCAAAATTTTGAATATATCCATTTATAAAATTTAAAATTCCTTCCATGCTAAAATCCTTTGTTTTCATAAAATTATAAGTAACAAAGTGATATATGTTTGCTAAAATAGCTGAGTTTATTACATATCCAATTGCAGCACAAACAAAATATGTACAGGATACGACAGTTAATTTTTTTTGCTCTTCTTTTTTATATATAGCATATAATAGTATATGGCTTATTACTAAAGGTATATACAAAATAAGAAGCTGTCTTAATCCACCCATACCGGCAAAGCAACTAATAATACTTGTTATTACAAATATTATGTAATATCCTTTTTTTCTTTTTCCTATATGTTGTATTGTTCCTAATGTGAAAAGCAAAATAGAAATATGAGGAACATAATACATTCCATATAATATAAATCCATTATATATACTGCTAAAAGGTAAAATAAATAAAAAACTAGCAAAAAAAGGTTGCTTTATTTTCTCATAGGAACGTAAGCAATAATAAGCTGTACTAAATAGTATTACCATTAATATGACTGTACTAAAAGTTCTAAGAAGTAAAAAATCTTCTACAAATAGACTAACAAAAAAATAAATAATATTTGTATTTAAGACTCGTAGTTCTGTTGAATATAGCCAATTTTTACTTAATAATGTTCCTTCTTCAGCTAGTAATTTTCCTAATATTAGCTCTGATGATGTATCTGAGTCGATATGCTGATATGCAAATTTATAAATCATAAATCCAAATAAACATAAATATATCCCTAATAATGATAACTTCACTATACTCCCCTTATTTATTTTCACTGGCTTAATCCCTTCCCTTTATCTTAATAGTTAATAACTCTTTAACAATACAAATAATAACTTTATACAACTACTTGCATTTTATGAATATCTAAAGGCTTATCTAGTAAAAATTTCAGTTCTTTTTCAGCTTCTACAAAATGAGATTCCTTCAAATGCTTTTCCACTGCCTCATTATCTTTCCATAGTTCTGTAAATACATAGGTTAACTCTTTTCCCTCTTCCTTACTAAAATGATAGCTAATATTACCCACTTCTGCTCTCGTATGTCGAACTAATCTAGTAGCAACTTTTAAAAAACTATCCTCACATCCCTTTTTTACTTGACAAATTGCGTATACACTAACCATAAATTTTACCTCCAAATGATAAATACATAGATGTTTCCCTTTACTATTTTGTGAAAATACAGTTTTCTTAATCTATTACTATGACTTCCACAATAGATTGTATATTTTAATATTATATCTATACATAAAACAAATAGTCAACCTGGATTTCTCAATATTTTTATTATATAGTTTATAATTTCTTTAAATTTATTGATTGATAATAAAATAGAACAACTCCGTATACAAAACTTTAAAGTTATTCATATACGGAGTTAATTTTTAATTATTTTTATATAAGAAAGATAACATAGTATTTATTATATTTCTAAGTCCTACTGCACCGACTATAATAAAAATTGGTATATAGCAAAATAAATACCTCGCTCTTGCTTCAAATAGCAACAAAAATACAGAAATTCCTAGTATAGCAAGTAAAGCAACTGCTCCAACATCATCAAATTTCTTTCTAAATAGAAAAATTCCACTCATAAAAATTAATATACTAATCCATAGACATTGGCAAGACGTTTGCCAAAGAAGGCTAGATTCCTTAGATAAATCAAAAAATGTATTGTGTGTTATTTCTGAATATCTTTCTTCTCCTTCTTTCGGAACATTAGAAAAAAATCCTCCTTCTCCTCCCCAAGCAAATGTTCCATCATTGAAGATTTTTAATTGCTTTTTTAATAAAAATTGTGTATATCCCTTTATTCCATAGTCTTTTAATCTTTGCTTAATTACTTCTATATTCCCCTCTTGTCTCTCTTTTTTTGTATCAAAGCTTTTGGAATAATTTACATCGTCAAGATTATATCCTCCACCTGTACTTTCTGCCAATCCCATCATAGCAAAATGTGTCATTGTAAATTCTTTTCCTTCTATTGGAGTAAAATTAATGCTATCAGAAATGAAATTTGGAACTTGTAACATAATTCCTGCAATAATACAGACAATCACTCCTTTTATGATACAATGCTTCCATTGTTTTTTCTTATTACAAATAAAGTTCCATATAAGAACAATCATAATCGCAATTAGTACAATAATTGCAGTTGGCTTAATGAGATACCCAAACATTGCGCTGCCAATCATAATTATCCACCACAAATAGCTTGTCTTTTTTTCCTTAAGTTTTATAAAACTAAAAAAGCAAGTTATAATAAAAGGCATAACGTATGTATCTGAATATGGTACTAAAACCCATGGGGAGAGTACAACCATTGGAATTAGTAATATCCAGGCTAATATACTGGCACAACTACTTTTCGTCCATTTTTTTATAGACATAACTGCTAATATACCAGAATACATCGTACACCAACCACTTATATAGTAAAGTAACACAGTGTTATCACTTAATTGTAGCTTATTTCCTATTTTAATTAATACACTAAATATATAAGCTAAAGTAAAATTATTTGGATATACAGAGTAATACATAATATACCAATCACCTTCAATGCTATTGCTATATGCAATACTCCTTGCTGCATTTACTAGTGTACCCGCATCCCAGCCCTGCAGATAATAAGATTTGTTAATAAATACTTGCTGTAATGCAAAAACAATGATACCACTACATATAAGAATGTGTTTATAATACTTCTCTAAAAATATAGCAATCTCTTTTCTATACTTTGCTAATAAAAATGATAGAAGAACAAATCCAATAATTACAATAATAACTATTATACTATTATTCACTAACATGTTACGTTTTCCAGAATATTCCACCGTTTTGTCTATAATGATAATATTGTACATTAAAATACTATAATAAATAAAAAAGCAAATTTGGACCATTGTTATTAATAGTGTATTGCCACTTTTATTACCACCTTTTTGGGAAGTATTTTTATCCATTTTCATTGTGTATTTCCTTCCTTTTCATCTAAGAATTGCTCTACAATAAACCTTGGTCGTTCTTTCGTCTCTAAATACACTTTTCCAATGTATTGACCAATAATACCAATTGCCATTAGTTGTAATCCTCCCAATGCCCAAATAGATACAATTAAGCTTGTCCAGCCACTTACTGTATTACCATTAAAGTGCTGTATTAAGGAATATAATAGCATAATAATACTTACAATAAAGATACTCCCTCCTAGAGACATAATTAATTTAATTGGTTTTACACTTAGTGATGTAATTCCCTCAAATGCAAAGGATAGCATTCTCTTTAACGGATATTTACTTTCCCCTGCAAAACGTTCTTTTCTTTCATAGTATACGTTACAAGAAGGAAATCCAACCATAGGTACAATTCCTCTTAAAAATAAGTTAACTTCTTTAAAAGACTCTAACTCATCAAGAGCACGCTTGCTCATTAATCGATAGTCTGCATGGTTAAATACTACCTCTGCACCAAAAAAACTCATTAATTTATAAAATCCTTCTGCTGTAAATCGTTTAAACAATGTATCCGTTGTTCTAGCACTCCTCACACCATAAACAACATGATATCCTTCCAAATATTTTTCTATCATTTCATCTACTGCATTTATATCATCTTGTAAATCTGCATCCATAGAAATCACCATATCTGCATATCCTTTTACTGTCATTAATCCACATAATAATGCATTTTGATGCCCTCTGTTTCTTGATAACTTGATTCCTGAAAACAAAGAATTACTGTTATGTAATTTAGTAATAATCTGCCATGTACGGTCCTTTGAGCCATCATCTACAAAACAAATTTTACTATTAGAAGAAATTTTATTATGCTTAATTAAATGTTCTATTTTTTCTTTTAATGCTTTAGCAGTTACTTCTAATACTTCCTCTTCATTATAGCAAGGTACTACAATGTACAATGTATGTTTCATTCCACATCCCTCTTTTCTCTCCAATTCTAAAAGAAAAAGGTTATTGTAATATTACTTACAGCAACCTTTTTCTTTTTTATTTTTTATTTTCTTATTCTACTGTTACTGATTTTGCTAAGTTTCTTGGCTTATCTACATCTAATCCTTTTGCTAGTGACACATAATAACCAAATAATTGTAGTGGAATCACTGCTAATGATGTTTCAAAACAAGGCAATGTTTTTGGAACATAAATTGTACAATTTGCAGTATCTTCCATAGCAAAGTTTCCACTTGTTGTAAGACCTAATACATAGGCTCCTCTTGACTTTACTTCCACTAAATTACTTACCATTTTTTCATATAAATCTGGCTGTGTTGCAATACCAATAACTAAAGTTCCTTTTTCAATTAAAGAAATAGTACCATGTTTTAATTCTCCCGCTGCATACGCTTCTGAATGAATATAGGAAATTTCCTTTAACTTTAAAGAACCTTCTAAAGAAGTTGCATAATCAATTCCACGTCCAATAAAGAAAATATCATGACTACTTGCAAACTTACTTGCAAACCATTGAATACGTTCTTTATCTCCAAGAACTAATTGGATTTTATCTGGTAATGATTGTAATTCTTCTACCATTTCCTTATATGTCTCTTCATTAATAGTACTTCTTACTTTACCAAAATGTACCGCCAACAAATAAAGAGCAACTAACTGTGTACTATATGCTTTTGTTGTAGCCACAGAAATTTCTGGTCCTGCCCATGTATACATAACATTATCTGCTTCTCTTGCAATAGAGCTTCCTACTACATTTACAATTCCAAGCACTTTTACTCCTAGCTTCTTTGCTTCTCTAAGAGCTGCTAAGGAATCGGCTGTTTCTCCTGATTGACTTACAATAATCGCTAAAGAATCTTTTTCCACAATAGGATTTCTATATCTAAACTCAGATGCTAAATCTACTTCTACTGGAATTCTAGCAATCTGCTCAATAACATATTTTCCTGTTACTCCTGCATGATATGCTGAACCACAAGCAATAATATAAATTTTTCTAATTTTTTTAATATCTTCCTCTGACATATTTAATTCATCAATAACAATTTCATTGTCTTTCATTCGTGGACTAATCGTATCACGAACTGCCTTTGGCTGTTCATAAATTTCTTTTAGCATAAAATGCTCATATCCACCTTTTTCTGCAGCTTCTAAGTCCCACTCTACTGTATGCATTTCTTTATCTATCGGTTCCATATCAATATTGTAAAATGAAATGCCCTCTTCTGTTAGCTTAGCAATTTCTAAGTTTTCAATATAATATACATTTCTTGTATATTTTAAAATAGCTGGTACATCGGATGCAATATAGTTTCCATCTTCTCCTTGACCAACGATTAATGGACTATCTTTACGAACAGCAAATAACTGCCCTTTATGTTCTTTAAAGATAATTCCTAATGCGTAAGAACCTTGAATACGAGTCATTACTTTGGCAATAGTTTCTAATGGATTTCCATTATAATATTTTTCTAGTAAATGAACAACAACCTCTGTATCTGTTTGAGAAGAAAATTGGTATCCATCTTTTTCTAGGCGTTCTCTTAATGGTTGATAATTTTCAATAATTCCATTATGAACTACTGCAATGGTCTTTTCTTTATTAAAATGTGGATGAGAATTGGCAACAGAAGGCTCTCCATGTGTTGCCCATCTTGTATGGCCAATTCCACAACATCCCTTTACTCCATTCCCATCATCTGTTAACTCTCTTAATACTTGTAAACGGCCTTTTGCTTTTACAATTTCAATATCACTTTCTCCATATACTGCCATACCAGCAGAGTCATATCCTCTATATTCTAACTTAGATAATCCATCTAATAAAATTGGGGCTGCTTGATTACTTCCAATATATCCAACAATACCACACATAACTTTTGTCTCCTATTCTACTACATAACCTTTATCTTTTAATACTGCGACTACTTTATTTACTTGTGACTCGCAAATTTCATGAGTTTTTGCTTCTACCATAACGCGAACTACTGGTTCTGTACCACTTTCACGAACAAGAATTCTTCCATCATCTCCAAGTGCTTCTCTTACTTCGTCTACTGCCTTTTGTACATCTTCATCATTTCGTGCTATTACTTTATCTGTTACCCTTACATTTTTAAGCACTTGTGGAAACACTGTTACTGGCTTTGCAAGCTCAGATAATGGCTTCTTTTTAGCAATCATTACTTGCATCATTTTAATAGATGTTAATATTCCATCTCCAGTTGTTGCATACTTGCTAAAAATAATATGCCCAGATTGCTCTCCTCCAATACAGTGTCCATTGGCAGACATATTTTCATATACATATTTATCCCCAACTGCAGTTTTTTCATATTGAATACCAGCCTCTTCAAAAGCTTTATATAGCCCAAAATTTGACATTACAGTTGTTACTACTGTATTATTGTCTAATTTTCCTCTCTCTTTCATATAAGTGCCATAAATGTATAAGATTAAATCACCATCAATAATATTTCCTTTTTCATCTACACAAAGACAACGGTCAGCATCTCCATCATAAGCAAATCCAACATCTAATCCGTTATCTACAACAAATTTTTGTAAATGCTCCATATGAGTGGAACCACAATTATTATTAATATTTGTTCCATCTGGCTTATTATTAATTACATATGTTTCTGCCCCTAATGCATCAAATACACTTTTTGCTATGGCAGAAGAGCTACCATTGGCACAGTCTAAACCAACTTTTATTCCTCTATAAGAATGCACTGCTAATGACATTAAATATCCCATATATCGATTTCTTCCTGCTACATAGTCTACAGTGCGTCCAATATGTTCTCCTGTTGCAAATGGAATTTCTCCCATAGCGCCATCTAAATACTGCTCAATTTTTTCAATCACAGAATCTTCTAGCTTTTCACCTTTCGCATTTAAAATCTTAATTCCATTATCATAATATGGATTATGACTTGCAGAAATCATAATTCCACAATCAAAATCTTCTGTTCTTGTTACATAAGATACACTTGGAGTTGTAGTAACATGTAATAAATAAGCATCTGCACCTGATGCAGTTAATCCTGAAGCCAATGCATATTCAAACATATAACTACTTCTTCTTGTATCTTTTCCAATTACAACGTTACATTTATGTTCTCTTCCATAATACCAACCTAAAAACCTCCCGACTTTATATGCATGTTCTACTGTAAGAACTACGTTTGCTTCTCCTCGGAAACCATCTGTACCAAAATATTTACCCATAATGTCACCTCATATTATATTTCATATATAACCTTTACATAACTATAAATATATCTTATGGCTATTGCATAGTGAATACAACGCAATAGTTCATATAATATCTGTTTTATTATAATACATTATCTTATTTTTTTGAAGAACTATATCTATATTTTTTATTTTTGGGTTCTAGTTTATTACTTAATATTACTTAATATTTGTGGATTTATTATCATTACTTAATAACAAACCTATTTCTAATGCAAAAATAGCATAGGCCTTAATAATCATGTTAACCAATATACTGATACAAATAGTAATGCTATAATGAAATCCATAACTGAATAAATTCTTTGGGATTGTCTTTAAAAGCTGTAATATTAAAACTATTTTTTCTATTATCAGAAAGCTTTGTTAAGTCGGCGCTTGCTCTTGGAATGTATTTTAATATAAGCTTTTTTTCTTCCTCACATCATATTGTATGTATTTAACTTCTTTTTGTTTATATTTTTCTATCTACTCACTTAAAATAATACAAATACTAGCAACTACTGGAATAATTTATCCTTTTACTTTCCTATATCATAAAAAAAGTGTGTATAAGTTTTTTATAACACCCTCTTTTTTCTTTCCCATAAACTATTTTTTACTTTTTATTTTGCATATCCATATGTATAAGGCAACGTCTAAATTCAAACTCTTGTCTATTTTTTGTACATAGTGTACTAAGAATTAAACCAGCAAAAAAAGATTGAATTGCAGCCATAGCAATAAATCCACTTACAATTAATGTTGGTAATTGTGGAACTAATCCAGTTTCTACATAAGTGCATAATACAGGAATAAAAAGCATAGCTGAAATTACTAATAAAAAACAAGATAATATTCCAAAAAACCCCATTGGTTTATAGTTTTTATACAATCTCATAATTGTTAATAATACTTTTATTCCATCACTATATGTATTTAACTTAGATTCACTTCCTTCTGGTCTATCTCTATAATCAATAATAATATTTTCCAC
>CALWGN010000114.1 GCA_944380055.1 uncultured Lachnospiraceae bacterium | reverse complement strand
CACAGGTAAACCTTCTTCTTTTGCTTTCTTTGTTAACAACACACTATCCTTTGTAGAGCAGTGGCATAAATGAAGTCTAGCACCTGTTTCTTTTGCCAAATTAATATCACGCTCTACAATCACATCTTCTACTTCATTTGTAATTCCTGGAACACCTAGCTCTTTGGATTTCTCTCCCTCATTGATACAACCATTTCCTACCATTGCCTTATCTTCACAATGTGCCATAACAACCAAATCACATTCTGCTGCAAGTTTCATAGCTTCCTTATATAAATCTGCATCCATAACAGATTTTCCATCTTCACTGATGGCAACTGCCCCTGCTTCTTTCATTGCTTTAATGTCTGTTAATGTAGTTCCATCTTGACCTAATGTAATTGCTCCTACTGGATATACATGAATTTTGCTATCTTCTTTTGCCTTTTTGTTAATAAATTCTATCATCTCTTTAGAATCTGTGGCAGGCTTTGTATTAGGCATAGGGCAAACTCCTGTAAAACCACCTTTTGCTGCTGCTTTGGTTCCAGTTTTGATTGTTTCTTTGTATTCAAAGCCCGGTTCTCTTAAATGAACATGTAAATCAATAAGACCTGGCATTACAAAACAACCTTTTGCATCAATGACATTATCGATATTTTCTCCATCATACGTTGCAATGATACCGTCTTTTATAAATAGTTCTTTTACTTCGTCTGTCTTTGTTGATGGGTCAATGACACGACCATTCTTTATTAATAAATTCATCTTCTTGTTCCTTTCTACGTGACAGCTACCTAATTGTTGCCCTTATTCGTACATTAGCCTAAGACTACTCTCATCTGAAAGTAGTGTCTGTGTTTCAGATCTGTTTGATTGTAGTCTTAGGCTATATTATCTTATTGATTATATCATAGGTTGATTTGTTATACAATACATGTTGTTACGATAATTATACAATTTTATTATATAAAAAACTCCCTTTCCTCATACTAGAAAAAGGAGTTTTTTTAATATTTCATTTTATAACGTTATCTTCAATTACTAGTTTCCTGGTGTACCAAATCCAAAGTTCATTACTTCTCTTTCATACTCTTTCCATGTAGATGATTTATAAATCCAATCTCCATATTTTTTCACTCCGTCAGGGTAATGCTCTGTTAAATACGATGCAATATTTGTTAAATCACTTTGTATATACAAAAGGTACTTTTCTTTTAACTTCTCATCAATTCCTACTCCTGTACAATCTTTCAAATGAGACACTTGATCCATTATAATACGAAAATCAGTCGTAAGTGATATAATTCCCTCTCCCCATAACCTATATTTCTCTCTTATATAATAAGCATCATAATATTCATTTATTGAATCTATCAATAACACTATGATATGATTGAGGTATTCATCATCTCCATCTTGTAAATCCTTTTCGTTTATTTCATCTCCTATTTGTTTTAACAAGGAAATATGATTGTTCATATGCTTTAAAATTTTTTCTTTTTGATAATGCCGAAAAGAAACTATTCCAATCAAAAGAACGATTAATAAAAACATAATGACTTTACATTTTCGTTTTTTCATATATCTCACCCATAATGATTTTTATAATTTTTAATAATAATTACCTTGTAATGAAAATGTTTTTGTTGTAAATACTTGTTGTTGACTTCCAAAAGCAAGTTCTAATGTTCCACTTATCCTAACTGTTTGATAAGTAGTTGTGTATACTTTTCTTTCTTTATTTACCACCAAGCTATATGAATCATTTACATACTTTAGGGGCACATTATATACTAATTTTGTTTTCTTTGTATTTGGCAAACACACATGCACTCCTTCATTATCAATTTTCTGTATTGGAGTCCATGATATACTACCAATATTCAGTATTCCTACAGAAAAATCAAATTGAAGTCCACCAACTGTAGATGATGATTTATATCCTGGTTGAAAATTGTCAATATCATTTTCCCCACTTAATTCATAAGTAATATTTGCCGATTTGACTAGTATTGCAGAACTTCCTTTATTTTGACTCACAAGGGAACCATTTTTATAATAACGGTATCCTTTTACAGTCAATGTAAAACTATCTTCTCCAGCCTCACCTACTCCGAATCCATCAAAATCTGCATAAGCAACAATATCTAGTTCATATTTATATGTATCTAGAGAAACTTTATCTGTATAAGTTGCATTTACATTTTGCAATCTTGAACTTCCCATTCTGTCCAAACTTTGAGTGTTCATAGTAACATCAGGCTCATAAACCTTTGTCCACCAGTGTTCATCAAGCTCTATATCAGAGCTAGGAAATGGAAACTTTGAATAATCAATTCTTATATTATCCTTTAGAGGAATTTCAAAACAATTCATAATTGAAGTATTGTTTTTTAAGATATATAATATCAAAAAGTTACCATTTTGTTTTTGCACAATATCCAATCTAATAACTTTAAAATTATCTTTCATATCGATAGCTGAAGCAAATAATTGATTATTCTCTAAAGTAGATTTGTACAAACTAGTAGATATATATAGAGAGCTAACTGAATCATCCTCATTAATTTGAGCATCTAATATAAGACTATTATTTGATGTATCAAAATTTAATTCTTTAATATTCATAATGGCATGTGTATGAATCTCTTCCTTTTCTGTAGAAGTATCAATTGTTTTTCCATCTACTATTAAGTCCATACCATTGTATGCTTGAACATGAAAATTAACAGATGTGCTACCTATTATCACACATAGACATGCTAATAACCATTTTCTTAATTTATACATATGAAACTCCTCCTATCGTATGATTTTATTCGTTTTTAATTATTTTCGTAAAATTATTCTCCAATTGAAAGAAATAAATTTTGCGTAAGTGATATGTTCCAATATATTTTTAACTACAAAATATATCTTTTATAAATCCACGAATTGGTAACTAATCAATAATACCTCCTTTCCCGCTTATTTATATTTCAATTATGAATAATAAAGAAGTCGAGCTACATAACTCCAAATCATCATAATAGAGAACATATATGCTCATCTGTTACCATATCCGTCATATTCTGCTTAACTTCTTACTTATGCTTTACATGATGTCAATTCAATTTATAAATATATTTTATTTATTATCTTTATTCTAACATAATAATTTATTTTTTTCAATAATATATATATAATTTGTTTAAAAAATAATATATATTTTGATTAAAATATGTGTAAAAACATTTCATTAAATCTACTCTACACTTTTGTTGTTATAAATTTTATATAAAACAAATAATCATTCCTAAAATTTATATATTATTTTTTCCAAAAATACAATCCAAATAAACTTTTCATTATCTAAACCTTTACAGGCCACTTATTGTTTTTTATATTCTTTATTCCTATACTAGATACAAATTGAACTAAGAATTTAAAAGCTTCTCCCAACAAAAAATCGAACCACCTCTCAATTGTTAGATAAAAACTCTAACCGTTAAAGGCGGTTCATTGTACTACACAAAATGTAACTTTTTATTTCTATATATCTAATAAAACAGTGATAATATATTCATAATTTTTAAGTTCACGTTCTGACAATGAATCTACTTGAGTAACTGTGGCATTTAACCAAAATTCTTCTGCTCCTAGCAGCAAATGACTTAATACAATTCCTATATCCACTCCATTGACTTGCTTAAACTTTTTTATTATAATAGGATCTTTCTTTAAAAATAGATGAATTCGATTGTGATATACCACAAATCGCCATGGTTGCATATTAAAAGCAGACGGAGCAAGTCTAGCTCCTTTTAATATTGCCTCAACTTCGGTATTTATTTCTTCCTTTAAAAAGATAATATCATTTAGCTTTAATCGTTTTGCTCTACCACTTTCTCTATATATATTTTCGTTGCTATATCCAAATGCTACTGCAATTCCTGGACAAACACCAAGCTCGTCTTTTACCGGCTCAATTTTAAGTCCGCCTTGGTAGCAGGTTCCTATTCCTTTACTTGTTAAGTATAATACTAGCATTTCTGCCAAACACCCTGCATGATAAAACCCCTTGATACTATTTTCACAGTAAACAATAAAATAGTATGGTGCCACTACTTTAAATAATCCCTTTACTTTTTTGTTACTTGTTAGAGTATCAATGATTTCTACTGAACAACCTTTACAACACTGTTCTTCTAACATTGCTTTTATATATCTTTGAAAATTTAACATAGTAACAACTTCTATTGGTTTCATATTAAACTTTCGTACTGTTTTTCTTGAATACATTGCTTCGTATAAATTCATTGTATCCCCCCACCGACTATTTTTATATCATCAATTTTATCACATAACTTCTTTTTTTATTTCACAAAAAACTATAAATTTTCTTAATTTTTTTTTACATTTGTATCAAGACAACAAAGATACTAATATTTTATACAAAAAAAGCACTGCAATGTTGTAAAAACATCACAATGCTTTTTTATTATTTACATAATTCTTCCATTTGAGATAATGTTTCTTCAAATACATTTAATGCTTTTTGAATTGGATCGGCAGTTGTCATATCTACTCCTGCTATCTTTAATAAATCGATAGAATCCATAGATCCACCACCCTTTAAAAACTTCTTATAGTCTTCAATAGCTGGTGCTCCTTCTTTTAAAATTCTACTAGATAATGCAATAGCTGCTGAAAAACCAGTTGCATATTGATATACATAAAATGGTGTATAGAAATGAGGGATTCTCATCCATTCTAAGCTAATTTCATCATCAATAATCATTTCTGGCCCAAAGTATTGTTCATTTAACTTTTTATAAATGTCACATAATGCTTCTGTATTTAATGCTTCACCAGCTTCTGCTTTTTGGTGAACAATCTTTTCAAATTCTGCAAACATTGTCTGACGATATAATGTTCCTTTGAATTTTTCTAAGAAATGATTTAATAAGTATAATTTTTCTTCCTTTGATTCTGCTTTTTCTAACATATAATGAATTAAAATTGCCTCATTACATGTAGATGCTACTTCTGCTACGAAAATTTTGTAACCACTGTAAATATATGGTTGATTCTTTCTTGAATAATAGCTGTGTAATGAATGCCCCATTTCATGAGCAAGTGTAAATACATTATCTAAAGAACCATTATAATTTAATAATACATATGGGAAAGAATCATAGCATCCCCAAGAATATGCTCCTGTTCTCTTTCCTTCATTTTCATATACATCAATCCAACGGCTAGAAAATCCTTCTTTTAAAAGCTCAATATATTCTTCACCCATTGGTTTTAAACCTTCTAATACAACTTCCTTTGCTTCTTCAAATGTATATTCCTTTGTAATATCTGCTAATAAAGGAACGTACACGTCATACATATGAAGTTCATCTACTCCTAGCATTTTCTTACGAAGTGCTACATAACGATGCATTAATGACATATTTTTATGAACTGTATCAATTAAATTGTCATATACACTTTCAGGAATATTTGCATCATCTAAATAATATGCTCTAGAAGATGAATATTTTCTTACTTTTGCAAAAAAAGCTGCTTGTTTTAAATTACTTGTAAATATAGAAGCTACTGTATTTTTAAATGCACTGTAGCTAGAATATAATGCCTTAAATGCTGCTTCTCTTACTAAGCGATCTGGACTTTCAATTAACATACCATAAGTTCCGTTTGTTAATTGCACTTCTTCTCCCTTTTCATTTTTGATTTTAGGGAAACGAATATCTGCATTATTAAACATAGAATAAATATTTTTTGCTGCTTGACCAAGTGGCATTGCTTCTGCCAATACATTTTCCATTTCCTTTGATAATGTATGTTCTTCATGGCGAAGAAGCTCTCTTATCATTCTTTCATAAAAACGTAGCTCTTCGTTTTCTTTCATAGCATTTTCTAACCATTCTTTTCCAAGAGATAAGATTTCTGGATAGAAAAATGAAGTATTTCCACTAATTTTTAATCCTAATGTATCTGCACGCATAACTAGCTTTTGGTATAAACTATTTCCAGCATCTTCATTAGAACGTTGATTTGCATATACAATCAGCTTTTCAAATCTTCTTTCAATATCGCTATATTCATCTAATGCCTTTTTTAATCCTTCTGGGCTTTCTTTAAGCTTTCCTTCCCATTCTTTAAATTGTTGGCATTGTTCTTCTACTTCCTTGTATTCTACTTCCCATGCATCATTTGTTTCATACATGGCTTCTAAGTTCCAAGTATCTTCTACAGCTATTTGTGAACGTTTTTTTAATGTTTTCAATTTATATCCTTCCTTTCCTTCTATTATAATCCATCATCTTTTATAAAATTTACTGATTCATAGATAATTGTTTTATACATTTTATCATATTATTTTATAAAAATCTACCTAAAAAAGCAAGCATAAATTAAGCTTGCTTTTTATCTAACCTATATTTTGTTTGAAGGAATATTAGAACATTAATTACTATTCCTTTTCATTCCATTCTATAAACTACACAAATAATAGTGGTGGATAGCCTCACTCTGGTATGAAAAATACAAAAACTACAGATGTTTCCAAAAGTATTGTTATACCTATCCAGCATATTTTTTCCAACAAAGACAAATTATATTCTTTTTTTAATAACAGAATTTAATTCCCTCCATTACTTATTCTGATTCGCTCGTTTCTTCTTGTAATTTCTCCAAATATACTGAACTTGGCCAACCACACATTACGTTAGAAATCACAAAGGTTTCATTTTCCTTATCATAATCAAACATAACCATTAATCCTCCAACAGCTCTAATTGGGTCATGCTTCTCTGCAAAGAGGGTGCGATAATACAAATTTCCATTACAATCTACTTCTATTTCTCCCCATCCTCTAACAGTACTTAACTTAGCATTGGGGAATAACGTTATCAACTGATCACCGATTTTTTCTTCCAACACCTTCATTTGTTCTTCTGTAAAACTTCCAATCTCATCAAAAATATTAATTTCCTTATTATTTTCAATATCATAAATATAAGTTAAAAATGGACCACTACAAGTTCCTCTGTCCTGCTGAACCGAAATAGCAAGATCTTCCTTACCATCCTGTGTAATGTCTTTAAAATACACTGCTACAAAAAGATGATATAGATAGCCCACAGTAAACGAATATACTTCTTTCTCATCCACATATATGGTATATGTGGTCTTCCAAACTTCATTATCCTCAGTCACATTAATATCGACTCTTACCCTATCTATCGACTGTGTCGTATCTCCATGAACCGAATAAAGCATCTCTTTCTCATCCTTCATCATCTTCCACGGTAATGAATCTCCAATTAAACTAGATAAGCGATCAAATACTGCTTCCATGTCGGATGAAATTGCATATATTTTATCATTTTCTCCTGTATTATTACCTGATTGTGTTGAACATCCTACACATCCAAATATTAGAAAAAAAAATAATAATACACATCGTTTTTTCATATTAACCCTCTCCAATTTAATTATGATAGAAAAATACATTATAATTAGTCATTCCAGCACCCAATGACCTTAAATCGCTGATTGTTGTTGATGTACCAACGCCTGAAATACAGGCATTTGTGATTGTCTTACTCCCATCACTATAATATACATATAGTTTTCCTCCACTTTCAAATATACCATTACTTACCCCAATTTTTCCACTACTTCTAAAATATATTTGATTCGAAATTCCCTTAGGTTTAGGAGCTATAACATTCCAACACCCCTCTGATGAATCCGTAAGCATTAAACATGCTAAATACACTGCATTACGCCAGCCCTACTCTGAAGGATTTTGGGCCTGCTTACCAATCTTACTAACCATTCCATAAAATTCATTTGGATTGGCTATGCTTCTTAAATCACTTCCAAATCTTGATTGATGATAATGATATCGATTTAACATTACCCATGCAATAGATCGTTGAGCCTTTCATTTTTTTCTTAATATTATCATAAAAATAGGAACAAATTCCTTTCATGTAATAAAAACGAGTATTCATGTAATTATTCCTGATTCCCGTATAAAACTACTCGAATTAAAAACCTTCTTGGTTCTGAATCATCAATAAATACACCTCCATGATACTTTTTAGCAG
>CALWGN010000113.1 GCA_944380055.1 uncultured Lachnospiraceae bacterium | reverse complement strand
CATTATTTACTTTTATCTCTAACATTTAATTTCCCCTCCTTCCGGTCATACGAAAACTGTATGTTGGGATAACCCTTATAACGATATATATTATACATTATAGGTTTGGAGTTGTCAATAGGGTGTTCAAAACAAACTTTGGCTTTTAATACTAAATTATTACAATTCACAGCTTTTAAAATTATTATAAAACTAGCATAACGGTGAATAGTAACACAGCAGGAGACTAAACTTATATCCCCTGCTCAAATCTCTTTTAGCCATAAATTGAAAATACTATTTAAATTAATATCATTTGTGTTCCATTCATTATTTTATTATCTTTCACAGTTAAATCTATATCATAAAATTGGTCTGTCAATTTATCATATAATAACGGTAGAGTTGTTGGTTCATAATGTCCATCACTTTTTTCATATATTAATCTTATAAGTAACAAGATAACTTTATATACTTTTTTGTTAATTGGAATCCAAAAATCATATTTTTCATCTAATGCTGGAACATAAATACTTACTAATATTTTATTCATCGTCATCATCTTCCTTTTCTTTCATTTCTAAAAGCTTAACCAATATTGCAACACCTTCTTTTACTACATAACCAAAGCTATTTCCGCAATTGTTATTTAGTTCTCTTCTGTTAGAACTTATATTTATTAAATATTGATTATCTATTCCATTTCCTACCCAAATACCATCTTCTTTAGTAATATATTCTTTATACCATGGTTCAAATTCATGTGATTTTAATTTATTTGCTGTTTCTATTAATATAAAACTATTATTTTCATTCTCTTCTAGTTGATTCATTGTTTGGTTAAATGCACTTCCCATATCTCCATATTCTGTTAATAGTTTGTCAATTCCTATTATCACACATATTGTATGTTTCTTATTATCCTTTACTGCTGAAGATACATATTTTTCATATTCTTCTTTTACATTTGATTTATCTGTTATCAATATTCTTTCTGTATCAAATATTTTACATCAACATTTTTTAATTTATTAATTTCTTGAAGGACATTTGATACAAATTGCACACTATCTTCTAAGCTTTTTGATACAATTAAAGTTGCAAAATTTTTCTTAAAGTCATATGGATATATTCTCAATTTCTTTTCTGAAATTCCTATTGGTACTTTTGATATATCTTTTAGTTGACTCTCTACATCTGCATATGTTACAACATCTGGTAATATTGCAATAGGTTCTGCTTTTTCTGGTAGCTTTTTGTTTAATTCTTCGATTGTTTGTTTTATGTGCTCTGTATATTTTTCTGGCTCACATATTTTAGCTGTTTGGAATTCATAAATATTATCATTATACATTGAAATTAAACCTCTACCAAACATTTTAGAAGGACGTTTTTTTCCTACTTTATCAAATATGCTATAATAATCATTTTCATCGTTCATCTGTAATGCAATCTTTTGTTTAAAGTTTTGTGTTATACGATATCTTAAAGAATTGTATGCATTTGCTGTTATTACAAATACAATACCACATTTTGTACATTCTCTTGTTAATGTTCCTACCAAGTCTTCATAATCATCTTCATATGTTTCTGCAAATACATCCCAGTTATTTAATGCAATTACAACCATTGGCATACTTTTTCCACTTGTTTTTAGATATAGTTCATAATCTCCATTATATTCTAATAACTCTGTCTTTCTTTCTTGTATTTTTTCTTGAATCATATCAAAAAATCTTTTTAATTTTTCTGTATCACTTATAAATACTACATCTCCAACTTGTGGACTATCTTTATATATTTTTAATGCCTCTGTTCCAAAATCTAACAAATATAATTGTACTTCACTAGCTGTATGAGTAGTTATTAAGTCATATACCATTGTGCTTAAAAATGTCTCTTTTCCACTTTCTGCATTTCCATAAATAATTGTATTTCCATTACTAGAAAGATTTAATTTGACTACTCCTTGACGTTGGTTAAATGGATCATCATATTCTCCAAGTACTGGAGCTATTATATTTTCTTTTTCTTTTACTTGATATTTCTTTCTTGTATCTTTTACAAAAATTGTTTCTGGGATACTATCTAACCATAATGGCTCTGCTTTTATGTTCTGATTTTTTGCTAATAGGTATAGATATCTTACAATATTAGTTAATTGCTCTCCTTTATCTTCTAATGTTTTTTGAACTGTATCATCTATTTGTTTTACTGGAACTCCAATATCAGATATTAGTTGTAATGAATTATCAATTTTTTTCTCTATCATATCTGATGGATAATATGGAGCTCCTGACCATCCTGATTGTCCTAATACAAAATATTCATCATTTCCTACTTGCAAATAGAACTGTCCGGCTGTTTTTATTGTTGCAGCATCTGGCTTTTTAATAACATCCATACTATCTTCTTTTTCTTGCACTTTTAGACATATTGCAAATTTGCTATTACTACGAATTTGGTCATTTACTATTCCTGCTGGTTTTTGTGTTGCTAGTATTAGATGAACCCCTAAACTACGTCCTATTCTAGATACACTCATTAATTCCTCCATAAAATCTGGTTGTTGTTGTTTTAACTCAGCAAACTCATCACAGATAATTAATAAGTGTGGTATTGGTTTTTCTACAACACCATCATGGTATAGTTTTTGATATTTATAGATATCTATTGTACCTCCATCTGTTGCATTTCTAGCCTCATTAAACATTACTTGTCTTCTTCTTAACTCACTTTGAATTGAATCTAATGACCTTTGAAGTTCATTTGTATCTATATTTGTGATTGTACCTACTAGATGTGGTAATTTTACATCTCTTTTTGCAAAGGCTCCTGCTAAACCTCCACCTTTGTAGTCTATTAAAATAAATGTAACATCATCTGGATGATAGTTAATGGCAAGTGATAAAACATATGTTATTATAAATTCACTTTTTCCTGATCCTGTAGTTCCTGCTATCAAACCATGTGGTCCATGGAATTTTTCATGGATATCTAATAAAATATGCATACCTGATGTATCAACACCAATAGGGGCTTTTAATGTTAATGTAGAATCATTTTTATGCCATCTTTCTAATACATTTAATTGTTCAATACGTCCTACATCATACATCTCTAAGAATGTATAATTTGTAGGTAACATATATCCTCCTGTTTCAGTATATCTTATTGGAATATTTGAAATTTTTTGACATATTCTTTCAAAAAATATTTTTACTGTATTATCTAATGTTATCTGTTTTTGAGTACTTGAAGATATTTCATTTTCAAATACCATTCCAGTATTATTTTGTATATCTAGATTAATAAATGTTTTACATTCGTTTGGTAATTGCAATAAATCATTTGCTATACATAATAAGCTAAAACCTACATTTTCTTTTAGTTTTTGCATTTCTGTTATTATTTTTAGATTTTCTATTTTTTTATAATTATTTGTTATAATTAGATAATATGGTCTAAATGATTTATAATTTTTATCTCTGTATTCTAATCTAGCTTGTAAATCCATTTCCAAATATTTTGAAATATCTTTCATTTCATCCATATCATATGAGAAAAATCTAATTTGTTTTGTTCTATCCCATACATGAGGCAATAATTTTGCATATTCTAAGTTTGGCTTTTCATCTTTATCTAATAAAAATACTAATTTTAAATCTTCGTAACTATGGAATGCAATTAATTGAACTAGTAGACTTCTGAAGAAATTATCAATACTTTCATTTTTATTTACTATTAATGCTGATATATTTTTTTCTGCAAGTGATACCGTAATTGGAGCTTCTTTTATTACTTTGGAAGTATTTGCTATATCATTTAGTATTTCGACTAAATTGTCATCTTCCATAGTAAATCTTTCTTCTGGATATTGAATATCTATATCTGTATCTACATCTCCTATACCTAATCTTACTGTAAGAAAATCATAATCATCTATTCTTCTTTCCCATAAACGTCCACTTTTATTCAATATTAATTGTGTACATTCTTCTGGTGATAAGTTATTTTCATATAATATGCTTTTTTGTTTTAGCATAATTTTAGCGATTGCATCTTTTTTCTTACCTAGATATTCTTTGTATCTTTTTTGTCGTTTCTCCTCATATCTTTTCTTCTTCTTTTTGTTATATCTATTTGTTAAAATTGGAAATAAAATAATAGCAGTTAGCATTACAATTGCAGTAATTATTGTTGTAACTGTTTGGCTTGTAGATGCTTGTCCACTCATTGATCTTTCTATTGCACTATACATGGAAATTAACATTATTACACCCATTGACATAGAAGAACCTAGTGTTAGTATTAAAGGCATTTCTTCTTTATCTTGTGCCTGTGGTGGTTCATCAATTTTTACTTTTTCTCTTTCAATTATATTAGTAATCCTTGGGGCTCTAGAAAAATATTCATTTTCATCATATAATTCCATATATTTTTCTTCTTTATCTTCTGTTGGCTTTTTTATATTTCTAATCCCTACTTTAAACATGTCTGCACTATAATATAGATTTTCCTCTGGATTTGTTATAAATAGCTTGTCACCCATCATAACGATTTTTAAACCCATTATAAAAATCATGTCACCATTAAATAAGATTTTTCTTGCTCGATCTAATACAGGTTTTCCATTTACAAAAGTTCCAAAATTTGTGTCATAATTTTCTATTACCCAATTATTTTCAAACCAATATATCTTTGCATGTGTATTGGCTACTAATTTATTTCTATATGAAAGATGATTTTTAGGATCTCTTCCTATTAAAAATCCTTCTTTTGATTTTATATCTAATTCTACAAAATTATTTTCAAAACTTGGTAAACAACAAAGAATAAACAATTCTTTAGAGTCTTCA
>CALWGN010000112.1 GCA_944380055.1 uncultured Lachnospiraceae bacterium | reverse complement strand
CATCTACTCTTGCTGAACCTTCAACTCCTGCCTCATATCTTCCTACATAAAACCCACTATATCTCAATACGCTTTCTTCCATTGCATCATATTCGTCTTTCTCTGTTGCATATCCTCCTTTATATGGCTCGTCACAACTAGATTTCCTTGATTGTAAACTCCCATTATAATACCCTTCATATGTCTTAAAATCTCCATCTACTTCCACTGGTACCCACACAAATTGATTCCCTTGCAATGTTTGTGCTACTTCCCAACTTGTTCCTTTTCCTGCATCTGCTGGCTCATCTGATATTACTATTCCCTCTGACTTTGTTCCTCCTACATATGAAAATCCATCTGGCAATGGAATTACTCCATCTTCTCCATCTGCTATTGGCGTAACCTTATCACTCCATCCTTCTGGTCTTTCTGATTCTAAAACATCTCCTGCTTCTACTTCTCCTGTTTCACTTCCTCCTCCTGCTCCTGTTCCATTTGTATACAACTCTTCTATTGGCACTATATAATCATTTGGTGTTACTACTCCTTCATCTGTTACATCTTTATAATATCTATTACTCGTATCTGGATTTGCAGTATCTAATATACTTTTTACCATATCTGGCGTATTTACTGTACTGTCTTCTCTTTTTTCCATTTTATCTGCAACCCAACTTGCTATATCCAACTGAGCTTTCTCTTTTACCTCTGCAAGTTCTGTCTCTCTTTTTGCATCATTAGCCTTTGTTAAAATTCCATTATCTCCCATTAATGTTGCAATTGTTACTCCAGCTAATATTAAAAGTACTATTATTGTTATTACTAAAGCTATTAAAGTTATACCATTATTAGTATTCTTTACCAAATTAGAATTTTCCATAAATCTCTTCCTTTCTTTATTTTCTTTCGTTTATTCCCTTATCTTTTACGCTTTTTTTGCTTACTTTTATTAATTCATTTCTTATTTGCTCTTTTAAAAAATTTTACTTTTTAAAATTAATCCTTTTTAATTTTTCTTTTTATGTAAAATGTATTGTTCTCTACTCTTGTAAATAGTATTGACTTTTTTATACTTTTTATTCTAATAATGATATTCTTTTTTCAAAGTTCTTTTCTATTTACAAAAATAATTTATTTTCATTTTACTTGTTTTTACGAATTAGGTTAATGTATTATAGTAGAATATTTCTTTGATATTTCTTTGATTTGAATACTTTAAGAAAAACACAAATGATTAAAACCTTTTGAAAACCTATATTTTTAGCATTTTTTAATTTATTTTTTTATTAACCTTTTTTAATTTTTTATGATAATTTGTTTTAAAATTAAGATTTAAATTTTTTTGATTTTTTGTTGACTTTAATATATTTTATTGATAGAATTTAGATAGAAAAAATTTCCTAGAGTATTCAACTCTAGGAAATTTTTTGTTCAATTGGGATACGTTTCTGCTTTGAAAATTTTTATATAGATTTCCAAACTAGAAACGCCCCCAATTAGATAAAACTTTTAGTATACTTCCATTTTTACTTCTTTCCCCTTAAATGCATACACTATTTTTGTTATATTTTTAAATCCTCTTTCTTTTAGATTTTGTTCATACTGTTTTTCTTCTATTTGTTTTTTGGCATTTTCTATTGTTTCTTCTATATCTTTTTCTTTATCTTCTTTATACACTTTGAATTCCATTATAAAGCTATTTCCATTTTTATCTTTTGGCTCTAGCATTATATCATATCTTCCCATTCCTGATTCTCTATTTGAATTTACATAGTAACTATCTTTTAATCCTACTAACATTCCTAATACAAATGCATGATAAAAATTTTCCGCCGTATTTTCTCCTACATCCATATAACTAAACATTTGCTTTACTAATATTTTAAATTTTTCTTTATATTCTTCTAGATTTAATGTTACTAAATCTTTTAGTATACTTCTTAAATCATTTCCTATTACTTTGTCTTTAAACCAATTATCTATTATTTGTTCAAATAATAATTTGATCTCATAATTAGGTATGGCTACTTTATATATTTTATTTGCTAAGTCTACTACTTCTACTACTTTTAAATATCCTGTTCCTAGCATCAATCCCCAGATATTATCTTCATTATTCTCTATCCCTACTATTACTGTTTCTAAGTCTATTTTTATCTCTATTGCTTCTCCTCTTAATAATTTTTCAATTTTATCTTTTACTGTGAATGATTTTTTTAATATTAATTTTATCAAATCATTTGAACTTGTATTTACCCAATATTGCTTTAATTCTTTTCTTTTAAGATAATTTAATATACTCCATGGATTATATATTCCTTCTTTTTCTCCTACCTTATATCCATCATACCATCTTTTTATTTCTTTTTTGTCATCTTCTACTTTAAAGTCTTCTATTACTTTGTCCATTTCTTCTTCCGTTATTCCAAAATCATCTGCAAATTCATTATCTAATATTGTAAATACATCAAAATTATTTGCTCCACTAAATATACTTTCTTTGGCTACTCTTGAAACTCCTGTTAGTACAGTTTTTTCTAAATATGAATTATCTTTAAATGTAATTCCATAAAATGTTTTAAAAAATTTTATTGTCTCTTCATAATATCCTTCTACATATGCACTTTGTATTGGTACATCATATTCATCTATCAATAATATTACTGGTTTGTTGTAATATTGATACATTATTTTTGATAACATTTTTACTACATTAATTAGCTCTATATCTGTTATATTAGCTGACAAAACTTTATTAAATATATTTCTTTCTCCCTCTGCCATTTCCCCTTCTAATAAATTTCTATGCTCGTAAAATAATTCCATCATTATTGTTTTTAATTGCATTATCATCATTTCATAATTCATTAGTCCTGCATCTTTTAATGTAAGATATATTACTGGATATGCACCTAATTTTGAGGTATACTTTTCTTCTTGCGACATTATTTTTAATCCTTTAAATAATTCTTTATTGTCTTGTCTACAGTCAAAATAATATTTTAGCATACTCATATTTAATGTTTTTCCAAATCTGCGTGGTCTTGTTATTAGTATTACTCTACTTTGATTATCTATTATATCTTTTATATACATGGTTTTATCTATGTAATAATTATCTCTTGTTATTAAACCTCTAAAATCACTCTCACCTATCCCTATCCCTTTCATTTCCAACCTCCTTTTTTATTATTAGTAAATTATTGCAATAAATATTTTTTAAAATTATATTAATTATTTCCTACTAGATTCTTTT
>CALWGN010000111.1 GCA_944380055.1 uncultured Lachnospiraceae bacterium | reverse complement strand
GATCTAGGGCATGTTCTGCATTAATAAATCCTGAAATACAACCACTTTTTTGAACTTCTGCAACCATATGTAATGCTAATGTTGTCTTACCACTAGATTCTGGACCATATACTTCAATAATTCTACCCTTTGGTACTCCTCCAAGACCTAGTGCAATGTCTAAGCTTAAAGATCCTGTTGGTACTGTTTCAATATTCATGTTAGCAGCAGAATCTCCTAACTTCATAACAGATCCTTTTCCGTATGCCTTTTCAATATGCAGCAAAGCTGCATCCAATGCTTTTAGCTTTTCCTCTTTTTCCATAATAACTCCTTCTATTTGATTATATTTATTACATATTTAATATATTATCTATACTACAACATCATTGAAATTTTATATAACTTTTATCCTATTACGTAATAATCATATAATACATATATACTGATTCATTTAATTTTTGAACAAGTATATATGAACAGATGTTCTTGTTTTCTTGTAACTATATAATAGTATATTATAGACTATAAGTCAATACATTTTTCCAATTTTCCGACCATATGTTTGCTTCATTCTGTTACCTATATGACATAATATTACATTCAATTGTCTATATAAAACTTTTATACTATTATAACAGATATTATATTACATACAAAAAAGAGCGATTAAGCTACAAATTATAAGCTTTGTTCTCTCTCTACATTTATTATATATGAATTCTTATTGAATTTCTATAGAAGTATAGAAAATTTTACTATTTTATAGTATAGTATCCATATATTTAATACTTGATAAAGGAGAGATTATGATGAAGTTTTATATAGGTTCAGGAATGAAACATTGTGAATTAGTTAATTACTATTCAAAAATATTAAAAGAAAATGGATGGCAACAAACATATGACTGGGTTAAAAATATAAATGATGATGTAGATATAAAGGATATGATAAAATACGCTAAAATGGAAAAACAAGGCATTATTGATTCTGATGTTGTTATTATATTATTACCGGCAGGAAGAGGAGCGCATATTGAACTAGGAATGGCATTATCATTAAATAAAAAAATATTTTTATGCTCGGCTACCAAAGAAGAATTTAGCATTGAACATACAGTTGCTTTTTATGAATTACCTGATATTTTTAAATTAGTCGGAACCGCTGATGAAAATTTAAAAGAAATAATCAAATGTAATGAGAAAATTTAATAGATAAAATAATACCAAGTTTTTCTTATTCACTTTTTGATGGTTGGTTCAATAGACTGTAAATTAGTATGTAAAAGATGTTTACTTTACCAACTTTAATTATATAAATGTAGTTTTTAATCACTTCGGATATTTCTTCATTAGACTTTAATTCTTTTATTACCTTAAATTCAAGCACAAAAAATGTCCTCCTTTCTAAAAAGAGAACATTATTTTAAAAAAACTTACGAACTTTTTACAGTTCGTAAGTTTTTTCAAATGGAGCCCTATAAAACTATCTAACTATGTGTTACACTTCTTCTTGCAAAGCTCCTCTTTCTGTATAATCATATAAGGTTACTTATTAAAATTAAAACTTTTATCTTATAGGAAAATGTTACTTTAATCCTTCAAAATCCAATGTAGCAAAATAGTCAGCTGGCGTTTCTGCACGACGAATTAGTTGATAGCTTCCATCTTCTTTTAAGAGAATTTCTGCAGATCTTAACTTACCATTATAATTATATCCCATAGCAAATCCATGAGCACCAGTATCATGAATATATAAATAATCTCCAATATTAATTTTTGGTAACATTCTATCAATTGCAAACTTATCGTTGTTTTCGCACAATCCACCTGTTACATCATATTTATAATTGCATGGCTCATCTTCTTTCCCTAATACAGTAATGTGATGATATGCGCCATACATCGCTGGTCGCATTAAATTAGCTGCACAAGCATCTAATCCAATATATTCTTTATAAATATGCTTTTCATGAATTGCTTGTGATACCAATGCACCATACGGAGCTAGCATAAATCTACCTAACTCTGTATAAATTGCTACATCATCCATTCCTTCTGGCACTAATACTTCTTCATATGCTTTTCTTACACCTTCACCAATTGCTATAATATCGTTTGGCTCTTGATCTGGACGATATGGTACTCCTACTCCACCAGATAAATTAATAAATGCAATATGAACACCTGTCTCTTTTCTTACTTCTACTGCTGTCTCAAATAATATTTTTGCAAGTTTTGGATAATATCCTAATGCAACTGTATTACTAGCTAAAAATGCATGAATTCCAAAATGCTTTACTCTCTTTGCTTTTAACTTTGTAAAAGCTTCTTTTAGTTGATCTTTTGTCATTCCATACTTGGCATCCTTTGGACTGTCCATTATTTCATTATGAAGAGTAAAATCTCCACCTGGATTATAACGGCAACTCATAGTCTCTTTAAAATCAGCAATTTCCCCATAAAAATCAATATGTGTTAAATCATCAAAATTAATAATTACATCTTGCTTTGCTGCTTGAATAAAATCTTCCTTTGGTGTTACATTAGAAGAAAACATAAT
>CALWGN010000110.1 GCA_944380055.1 uncultured Lachnospiraceae bacterium | reverse complement strand
ATTGTTTTTTATGTCTTTCTTTGTAACAGCCAGCTGAAAGAAATCAGTATGTCTTTCATCGATATCTAGTAAATAATGTGCAAGAAGATATGCAACAAAGAATCTTTTATCTTCATTGGACATATTTTTTTCAATTAAGAAGTAATTAGAATTCTCATTCATGCTAAATTCGGCATTGATTCCAAAAAAAGCCTTTACAGGTTGAATGCAGCCTTCCTTTGTGAATGGAAACTGATAAACAGTAAATCCAAGTCTATTTGTTATATCAATGATAGGCATTTTCACTCGGTTTTCTTTCATACCAACCAAAAGATGACTGACAATAAGTTCCATCTCAGGTTGGCCAATCCCATCAAAATTATAGCCGAAGCTTTCTTTCATTTCCGTAATACATTTATGTGCTCTCACGTCCTTTCTTCACCTCAAAAAATATTAATTTGTATTTATCATAAATATTATACATGCAAATTTAGGAAAAAGCAATACTATTTCATATATTTTTTATTATGTTGCTTTTAGCATGTAATACATGATAAAATACAATTAGAAGAACAGTATACCTTAGAAAGACGGTGTAAAATAAGTATATGGGGGGTTCTTTACATTGTAGATATAGTTTGTAAATAATTATGAAAGGAGAATATTAATGAAATTAAAAAAGAATATAATTAAGATTTTTATATCAACACTTATGGTATTATTGAGTATTCCTGTAATAAATGTAAGTGCATTAGATTTAAAGGATATTGTTACAATGCAATTAAGTTCGCTTTTAGAAAAAAATGTAGAAATTAGTAGTATTTATCATTTATATGATTTAAATAATGAACAAGTTTATGATTTATACGAATACAATGACGGTTATGCTGTAGCTACTAAAAATGGATTTATATCTGAAGCTATGCCTAATAGTGACAATCCTTACAAGGATGTTTTAAATAAAAAGCTATACTATTTTGGACCATATAATTATTTTTATGATAATAAAGGAGTTATGACATCTGTTAGTGGAGAGACTATTCCGACAACACGAAGTACAGAAAACAATTTTTCTGAAGAATTAATAAAAGCAAATAATGAAGTTCTTAACAGTAATCCAATGGTTATGACTAGAGGAGATAATGTTTGGAGAGGAACATCAAGCAGTCGCTTTACAAGATATAAGAATTGGAAAAATACTAATAATACATGTGGCCCTCATGTTGCGGCTGTAATTCTTGCCTATATTGATGATTATATTGATGATAGAATTGTTCCATCAAATATTAGAACAAGAAATAGTACTTCTCCAGGTAAACTCATAACTGAATTGACAGCTCATACTACAAATCCAACAGCAACTCGACCTGTCAATGTATCAAATGGAATGTGGTATATTATTTCTAAACAAGCTGGTTTATACTATGCTCCTGGATATCAGTCTGTAGGTACTACATGGGGAAAAGCTGTAGAAAAAATAAAAGGTTTTCCAAACTGTGTAGGAATTGGACTTGTAAAAGCATTTGGTTCTACATATGGAGACCATTGGGTAGTAGGATATCAGTACAAAGAGGATGCAAACAATAAGGGATATTTTAAATGTTATGATAGTTGGGGTAAATCAGATGCAACTATTCATGCAAGTTGGACATTAGGGCTTGTTTGGGTAAATAAAAAGTAAATGTTATGATAAAGAAATTGTTTATAGGTTTCATTTTTCTATTTGTTCTGATATTAATCCTATTTTATTCACAAATCTGGAAGGAAGATGACTATAATCCTTATTTTGTAGAGGATTATGGTGGTATTGAGTTTATTTACAATTATAAGGAAAGTCAGCCTGTAGGTGTTGAGTATCCTAGTGATATTAAGAGTATTTATTTCCTAAAAGAGAGAGATTCAAGGGTATTTATAAATGATTATGATAAAAAATATAAGGAATATGATTGGAAATACAATGATTATGAATGTGAAGTTGAGATTTGGAAAAACACATCCATATTTAGATATAATGAAAAAAGTATATATATATTTATTAAGGTTAAAGACTTTTGGATTCGAAAGGAAATTGACTGCTCAAGTATAAAAAACAGTTCTGACTTTGAAGACAAAGCAAAAATACAAGAATTAACAAATCCTCATATCAAAAAAATAGTAAACATATATGAAAAGAATCATCAAAAAATAGAAGAAGTCTATGAAAAAGGATGCAAGGAGCTATGGAATAGTGAAGATGGATTAATTTGAGAAATGGAGGGTGGTTGTATGTTTAAATTTATGAGCCCTAAGATGAATAGCTTATTAATTTGTGTTTTGGGTGTTTTAGCACTATTTTGGGAAATTGGCGAGTATCACTTTTCTTTCATGAGTAATACAGTCATGTTACTTATAATTATATTGTTCATTGGTTTCATATTCTTCCCAAAATCATGGTTCCATTGCATTTGGGGATTTGTAGTAGGATTTGCAGTCGGTATACCATTGTTATTAGAGGTATTTAACAGAACTGATAATACGGTTGCTATTGTATTTGACTCTATTTTGTCATTGATTATATTTGGCTATTTTGGTTTTATAACTTATAGAAAGTTCAGCAAAAAAACATAATATTAATTTCATTTAAAAATTGATTATGCAGGTTGAAATAAATATGAAGAAAGGAGATAAAATATGTTTAAGAAAATATTAAAAGCAATCCTCTCGTTATCAATTTTTATAATGGCAGTACCAATTGTTAATACAAGTGCGACTTCTGAAATGAGTGAAACAGATATTATAGACGCAGAATTAGAAAAAGCAATTATAAGTGGCGATGGAACTGGGGATAATCCATATGTTGTAGATTATGATAAAGCTCCACATTTTAAAGCTTATATGGATACTATCAATGATAAAGTTATGTATGCTTTACAGGGTGGTAATCAAGGTGGCATTCAACCATTTGGAATATACGATGGTATATTGATAGGAACAAAACACACTGGACAAACAAGAGGTGGATATTGGAAATATGGTAGTGGAGCCCCTACTTCAGCTGTCAATGGAAATATTTGGATGAAATCTGTAACTTATACTTCAATTTCAGATACAAAACTTGTCTATAATTTATTGAAAGATGACTATAAATGGTCTAGAATCGAAGAAATTGCTAGTTCTATTGCAAGTAAACCATATGATGAAGTTTATAGCTTAATTGTAAGCAGTGGAATAGCAGGCTCAACAGCCACAGCATTATTACGTGGTATTGGTAAAATCAGTTCAGTATTTACAGCTGTTACAATTTTACAATTTATCAATAAATATTTTGTGTTAAGTAGATATAGTAGTGCTGTTAATAATGGTGATGGAATGATTCATGCAGTTTATAATACGTCTTATCAGGGACAATGGTACAGCCATGAAGGAGAGGATACATGGACAACTGCCAATACTGCATATGAACCTGCAACAGTTTATGGAAAAGGAACTTACAAATCTTATTAACGTTACTAAAGAGTTAAAAATTTTCAACGCATAGTCAATTAAAAAGAGAGTTGTCTCTATTTCTGAGACAACTCTTTCCATATTCTATCCAATATCTCTTCAACATCCATAGTTCCATATTCCTCCATGCTAATGTCGAGGATAGGGATATCCTTATATAATCTTTCAATCTTCCTTCTTGCATATTTGACATAGGGAGTTAGAAGGATGATATCGGGTTTTACTTTTAAACCGGTCTCTAACATATAAAGTCCACAAACATGAAGAGATATATGATAGTTTTTTGAAAGGATT
>CALWGN010000109.1 GCA_944380055.1 uncultured Lachnospiraceae bacterium | reverse complement strand
TTTAAGCCCTGAACTGTTCGAAGGATTGCTTTATCAATCGCTTTTAGTTCTTTTTCGAAAGAACTGATACAGTTAAATGAAAATGCGATTGAGATTGTAAGCGGATCATAGAGACATTTATCGAGTCTGTATGAGTTACGTGCTGCAGCCTGTATAATCTTTACTGTTTCTTCTAGATCAGCGATACGGCCTTTGCTCTTAGCGTTAATAAAAGCGACAAGGTCTTCTACCGACGAGTTTACGAGATCTTCATTGTTGTGTACTCAGTAAGAATGACTTCAGCCGTGGCACCATATTTGTCAGAGAATGGATGTTGTCCATCACGAAGTAATGCGTATTCACTGAACTTGAGATAGATGTTGTTAAGCATGTAAGTCTTTTCTCTTGTAATACATTCAGTGATGTGCATACGGTGTTTGGTAAGACGATGTAGGGCAAGGTATTGGGAACCACGCCAGGGTTTGATTGCAATACGTCCTACACGGGCAAAATCAGCAACCACATAGGAATCTAAGCCATCATTCTTTCCGATGTCGTTAAAGGACTTCTTGTAGTTCTTAACTTCCTTTGGATTGAGGCAATAAACTCTGACAGAGAATGGTGCAAGCAGGTCACTGGCAGAAATACCCTGCTGGCGGCTAGATACCAGAATGCAACATTTGTGTAATAAGTTTTAGCGTAGCATTAGGGTTGCATGCTTTCTTGGCAACAGCAAACGCTTTGCAGGAGTAATGAAGCAATAACCATAGCTACAGTTCTTATGGAACTTATTGTAACATCTGGGACCATGACAATAAAGTAACTTATTAACTATGTAGGCATGAATAGGATGATCAGCATTCATCCTTACCTGTATCATAAAAAAATAAGTCTATAGACTCTAATAAAGAGGTCTATAAACTTATAATACGAGGAGTGGAAAGGGCTAAAAAGTATTGGTATGGAAGAAAAAACGGTCCAAAATGAAACAGGGGAAAAGAAGGAATATCGGTATTATATAAGTAGCTTAAAAAATGATATTGAATTATTCCATCGAGCAGTAAGAGGGCACTGGAGCGTAGAAAGTATGCACTGGCATTTGGACGTTACCTTTAAAGGAGAAGCAAATACAACGATAGATAAACAAGCAGCACAAAATCAAAATATTATCAGAAAATGGTGCCTAAGTATATTAAAAATAATAGAGATATGCCGACCAAAATTGTCTATGAAAAAGAAGAGATTTGTGATCGACTTAAAACCTGTGTAATCTTTAGAAGAAGTTCTTAAGTTCTAACAGAAATTTTTAAAGATTAACAGTAGGATAAGAGGGAATAAAAACATTCATGCGCTTGTCGTGAAGTAATATATTGCTAGCCTTGTAAAACACAGTGAACTATGATAAAATTTAGATACTAAAGTTACAGAAGAACAAATGATAAAAATAGAGAAAAATATTAACCTCCAATGCATAAATTTGCAAATATAAAAATATGCAAATATGAAACTATACAAATATATAAATATATAGGATAATATAATAAATGAAAGATGATATATTAGAAGAAAACATAAAAGAAAAATATGAACTATGCAACTTATGTCCAAGAGAATGTAATAGAAATAGAAATCATGGGCAAGTTGGATTTTGTAAAGTGGATAGTACTTTAAAAGGGGCAAGAGCTAGCCTTCATATGTGGGAAGAGCCATGTATTTCAGGTAAGGAAGGGTCTGGAACTGTATTTTTTTCAGGATGTAATCTTGGATGTGTTTATTGTCAAAATCATAATATTGCAAAGGGTGATGTTGGGAAGGAAATCACTACAAAAAGATTAGCTGAAATTTTTTTAGAGCTACAAGAAAAAGGAGCCAATAATATTAACTTAGTTACTCCAACTCACTATCTGTATCATATAAAAGAAGCACTTTTTAAGGCGAAAAATAATGGTTTAGTCATTCCCGTTGTATATAACACAAGTGGATATGAAAAAGTAGAATCATTACGACAGCTAGAAGGATTAATCGATATTTATTTACCTGATTTTAAATATTTTGATAGTAATATTGCAAAAAAATATTCTAGAGCAGAGGACTATCCTATTGTTGCAAAAGAGGCATTAAAGGAAATGGTACGACAAGTTCCAAAGTGTGTATTCAAAGATGATAAAATGAGAAAAGGAATTATTGTTAGACATTTAATTTTGCCAGGTTATTTAGAAAACTCCAAGCAAGTATTAAAATATTTATATGAAGAATATGGCGATACTATTTATGTAAGTATTATGAATCAATATACACCATTAGAGGGTGTTTCTAAGTTTCCAGAAATCAATAGAAAAGTAACCGATGAGGAATACGAAGAAGTCATTGATTATGCAATTTCTCTTGGAATTGAAAATGGGTTTATTCAAGAAGGAGAAACGGCAGACGAAAGCTTTATTCCAGCATTTGATTGTAGTGGAATATAAGAAATAATAAATAAATGATGAGGAGAAGTATTTTATGGGTGTTTACAATATAGAAAGTTTATTTCAGAAAGAATTAGAAGAAAATGGGTTTGCAGGAGCAAATATTTGTGTGCTTCAAGGTGGACAAATTGTATACAAAAACAATTTTGGATATGGGTCAATAGAAAATAACAAGAAAGTATCAGACGATACGATTTTTCGTATTTACTCGATGGGAAAATCGGTATGTTCATTGGCGGCTATGATATTAGTAGAGCGAGGGCAGTTAGATTTGTTAACACCAGTAGGAGAGTATATACCTACATTTTTTAAATGTGGTGTATTAGAAAATGGAGTATTAGTAGAACCAAAGCGCCCTATTTTAGTGAAAGATTTGTTCCACATGACTTCTGGACTTACTTATCCAGATTCAGTAGATGAGGTAGGGCAAATTACAGACTGTGTATTTAAAGAAATAGAGAGTGGAATACACGAGGGAAAAGAACTAAATACTCTACAATGGGTAGAAAAAATTGCAACTATTCCTCTTGCATTTCATCCAGGAGAATATTGGAGATATGGCACTTCTGCCGATATTCTAGGGGCAATTATAGAAGTGATTAGTAATTGTACTCTGGGAGAGTTTTACGAAAAAGAAATATTTAAGCCTCTTCATATGGTAGATACTGGATTTTTTGTTCCAGAAGAAAAATATCATAGATTTTCTACCTTATATGAAAAAAAGATAATAGATAATAAAAATATATTAGAGCCTTGTCATTGGAGGCATTTATGTTTAACAGAAGCACTAAAACAGCCAGCTTTTGAGTCGGCAGGGGCAGGATTAGTGTCTACATTGTCAGATTTTACAAGTTTTGCAAAATTAATGTTACAAGGTGGTAAATTTGAAGGCCAGAGAATTGTAAGTGAAGCTAGTATAAAATTTTTAAGTACAAATCAAATTACAGAAAAACAAAAAGAAAAATACTATATGCCTCATTTAAGAGGATGCGGCTATAGTAGTTTTAATAGAGTGCTTACAAATCCATATGAGGCAGGATTACTTGCTAGTGAAGGAAGTTTTGGATGGGATGGTTGGACAGGGCCATATCTATTTGTAGATAGAACATCTAATATAGCATTTGTAATGATGACACAAGTTTGTGGCTATGATAATAAACCATTTATGAGAAAATTAATAAACAGTGTATATGGAATAAAATAAAGGTGGGAGAAAATATGAAAAGAGAAGATATTAGAATTAGAGATCCATTTGTATTAGTACATAAAGGGATATACTATTTGTATGGTTCTACAGATGAAAATACATGGGAAGGATTGGGAACAGGTTTTGATGTGTATACAAGTAAAGATTTAGAAAACTTTGAAGGTCCCTTTCAAGTATTTTCGCCAGAAAAGGATTTTTGGGGAAAAGAAAACTTTTGGGCCCCAGAAGTATATTATTATAATGACAGTTTTTATATGTTTGCAAGTTTTAAGGCAGAGCATAAATGTAGAGGAACTCAAGTATTAAAATCGAATTCTCCACTTGGTCCATTTATTCCATTAGGGAATGAACCGGTTACTCCAAAGGATTGGGAATGCTTAGATGGAACACTTTATGTTGATGAAAAAGGAACACCTTATATGGTATTTTGTAGAGAGTGGCTACAGGTTTGTGATGGACAAATGTGTGCTATACAATTAAGTGAAGATTTATCAAAAGCAGTTTCAGAACCAGTTATTTTATTTTCTGCATCAGAGGCAAATTGGACAAAGGGTGTAGAAAGAGAACATACTCACAAGCTATGCTATGTTACAGATGGGCCATTTTTATATACGAATAAAGAGGGAAAATTAGTTATGATGTGGTCTAGTATCGGTAAAGAGGGCTACACAATGGGACAATCTGTTTCTGAAAATGGAATTTTTGGACCATGGAAACATATTGATACTCCAGTATTTTCTAAAGATGGAGGTCATGGAATGTTATTTTGGAATATTCCAGGAGAGCTTATATTAACCATTCATTCACCAAATAAAACAGGAATGGAGCGTCCAGTATTTTTGCCTGCTGGAGAGTTTGA
>CALWGN010000108.1 GCA_944380055.1 uncultured Lachnospiraceae bacterium | reverse complement strand
ATAACTGTTGTTTTTTATGAAGGGACTTCAAAAGAAAAAACGCTTGTAGATGGGCAAGAAGGGACAATTGGTAACGCAAAATTAAAATTAGAAGGGAATGTTTTGACTGTCGATGGAGATTTAATCTTGGACGAAAAATACTTAGGTGTTTATGGTACTTTTGTGAAGGTTACTGGTGGAACTTTAACATTGGATATCAAAGGAAATTTATCGGTGTCAAGTACAAATTCTTCTTTTATTACAGGTGATACTACTATTGTTTCGACAGGAAATGTGACTTTGACTTCAACAGGGAATCAAGCTATTTTTCAAGGGAACATTGAAATGAGCTTGATGGGAGATTTATCAATAAATACAAATTATGTGATATGTAGAGAAAAATTCACTTTACAAAATGCTCAAGATGTAACTATAGAAGTTAAAGATCCTTCCACAAACACCAGTGCAACAGCGTTTGCTAAAGGGTTAGATTTATCATGTCAAGGAAAGATAGATATAGATATTGGAAATTATATGTTAACAGGAACTGGATTAAATGTAAAAAGCGATAGTAATGTTAATGTGAATGCAGGCCAAATAATTAGTGGAGGAAATTCTTCTTTTGATATTCAAGGAAATTTGGATATAACATGTCAGAAGACCCTTTTTTCTAGTACTACAATTTCTACAAAGATGGAGGTTTTAGGTCATGTTCAACTCTATAGTCAGACTGGGATTATATCATTAGGAGATTTCCAATTAATTTCTCAAGACTGTGTAGATATAGCATCTTTGGATGATAATTCATCAAACCAAGGTACGTTATTTAGTGGTATTACTTCAATCGAATCTAAAGGGGACATAAAAATAAACGCTAAAAGTTATAAAGCTTTTGTTTCTTCTGACGTTCAATTAAAAAGTCATGAAGGTTCTATTGAAGTGGTAGCCAATGTTAGTAGCGGCCAATACGGGCTTTTTAATAATTCTGCGTCATCTTCAAATCAAGTGAAAATCAATGCGAATAAAAATATCACATTAAAAAATGGTACAGGGATGATTTGTGCAAGTGTACAAATGGATATTGAATGCTTAGGAGATATAAATATTGAAGGTAATTCAACAAATGGTAATGCTATACTAAATGCTAGTAATAACTCAGTATCAATTAAAAATCAAGGCAAATTAAATATAGTTAATAATTCTCAGAAAAGAATATTTACTGGAAAAGAATTGAATATTGATACAAAAGATAATGTTGTTTTAGAAGGAGATTTTCCAGGTCAGTTGTTAATAGGCTCTTTAATAGTTCAAACACCTAAGGATGTACAACTTATAAACAAAACAGGTATGGTTTTAACGTTTAATAGTCAAATTGATGTATTAACAATTAATCAAGCAAATGATGTTTATATTTCAGGTGGAGATATGATGCCTGCATTACAATTAAAACAGAGTTTAACAGCTAATATTCAAGGAAATCTGACAATTGAAAGTAAACATATAGCTATTTTCGAAGGGGATATTAATATAACCCATGCTAAAAAAGTTAAGATTACTGGAGATTCAACAAAATTTCCTACACATGCTGTGATAAATACAACAAAAGCACCTGTGTTTAATGTAGAAGGAAGTATTACAGTTACAAATCAGTCAACAAGTGGAAAAGCCTTTAATTACGAACCAACTATTGGATTGAGTAGATATGTTGTTTTTGCTGGGACAGCAACATCAGAAAACAAGATTGATTCTCCAAGTGCAGCGACATATACAGGTAATTCTCATGTGCGTATTTTACCAATAGCACCGACACCAGAATGGACATATACAACAACAGCAAGTACTATTACTGTTGATAGTGATTATGATGAAGAAACATATGGAAAATTAGAGTACAAGATAGATAATGGTCAATGGGCTGAATTGACTCATTTCAATAATCTTCATTCTGTTTCTTTACATGAAATTAGTGTCAGATCAGTAGGTAATAATGATTTTTATATGTCTGATGAAAATATAAAAAATGTAACAACATCACCGACTCAATATACTGTGACAATACCAATGACACAGTTATCTGCAGGAGGGAATGAACAGGGTACAATTTCTATTGATACAGAACAAGCTTTTGATTTAGGATATCTAGGTAAAATTCATGTCAAAGCTAAAGTGGATAAAGTATTGAGTAATGATGGAAAATTAACATTAACGCATACTAAGGATTCAAATGCAACAATTTCTTCTTATCTCTTAGTCAATGGTCAACGTTTTCAAGATTTAACAAAAGATATTGTTATCTTTAAAAACAAAAGTGATTCATCTGTATCGATTTGTTTTTCTAAGCCAGAGGAAACATTTATTCCTGCAGGAACTTATGAAGGACAAATGACTTTTGACATTAGTTATGATGAATATTAGGAGATCTTATGAAGAAAATAAAAAAATATCAAATGGTTATATTGGCTTTCTTGCTTTTGGGTGGAGGAATATATGCTGGTATGAATTACCAGCAATGGTTTCATGACCAGTCTTTAGCGTTAGACACTCATACAGAAAATTATACTGGAAACAAAGAAACTTACACAGGGCAAAAAAATACGGATACTATTGATATACCAGGGTTTGATGTTATGAATGTGAAAGCTGGCACGACTAAGCAAAAAGTGAATTTATATAATCCTGAAGAAAATACTGTCTATTTTAAGATGAGTATATACTTAAATGATGGAACAAAATTATGGGAAAGTGAACTTGTTGAACCAGGGAAAGCAATTTATACAATAGATTTTAATCAATCACTTACTTCAAAAAAATATACAGACTGTATATTGAAATATGAATGTTTTGCAATGGATGAAGAATATACACCTCTTAATGGTTCACAAATAAAGTTTACATTAAATGTTTTGGATTAGGAGAAAATATATGAATAAGATAATGAAAGTAAGTATCTGTCTATTATGTTTTATGATATTTTGGCAAATGAGTGTATCAGTTGGTGCAATTGATTTGACAATCTATTATAATCAGCCTAACGAATATGTTATCAGTATTCCAAAATTGATTGATGTATCAAATGGAAAAGTGGAAGAAGAAATAAAGATTGATCAGGCTAATATTGAAGCGGGTAAATGTGTATATTTGCGTATAGTTGATGGTATTGATTCTCAAGGAAATATGTATTTGACAAGAAAAGGGGATAGCTATACAAAAATACAAACAAAAATTACTCATCAAAACATGAGTTCAGGAATTCCTTTAAATACTGTTTTTAAAACTTTTACAGGAAAGGACCAGACAACAATTACATTCAGTGATTGTATGACATTGGATAGTCAGCCTATAAAGGCAGGAGATTATCAAGGAAATCTGGTTTTTGAGTATGGAATTACCAATATTTAAAGGAGTTGAATAAAATATGAAAAGAAAATGTAATATTATATGTTTAGTATCTTTGATGTGGTTTAGTGGGTTTGTATCTCCTGTCTATGCTGTGGATTCATCGCAAAAAGAAACAACACAAGTGATAGCAGAAGTTGCGTCATATTATCACTTAACAATTCCTATGAGTAGTTTAGATATTCCTTTTGGAGATGAAAGTAC
>CALWGN010000107.1 GCA_944380055.1 uncultured Lachnospiraceae bacterium | reverse complement strand
ATTGTTTCAAAAAACGGTTCTGGTCCATATATTACACATGTTACTCCTGGTAAAATTATTGATATGGGGATTAAAGATTGTAATAATATGGGAGCAGCAATGGCACCTGCTTTTGCAGATACTTTAGTTACACATTTTAATGATACTGGAAGAAACCCTAGTTATTATGATGCAATTATTAGTGGTGATTTAGGTTATGTTGGTAAAGATATCGCCATAGATTTATTGAAAAATAATGGATATAACATAAAAAGTAATTATAATGATTGTGGAGTTTTAATATTTGATAAAGAAAAACAAGATACTCATAGTGGTGGTAGTGGTTGTGCATGCTGTGGTACTGTATTTTCTGGATATTTCTTTAAAAAATTAAAAGAAAAGAAAATAAATAAGCTTTTATTAATTGCTACAGGTGCATTGATGAACTCTACAAGTTCTCAGCAAGGAGAATCAATACCTGGTATTGCACATGCAATCAGCATTGAAAATTAACTATCATAATTTTTTAGTTTCAATGTATTATCTTTTACCATATATGTTTCGTTTATGATAGTGATTCTTCAGATTATGAGTATCTATTTACAGCATAATTTAAAAAGAATTTATATATACAGTAACTATAATTTTTGAAAGGATGAATTCTTATGGATAATATCGATTGGACTTCTGTTTTTGAATGGTCTACTCTTTTGAAGTGTTTCATTGTTGGTGGATTGATTTGTGTTATTGGTCAAATATTGATTGACAAAACAAAATTAACACCAGCTAGAATTTTAGTAATTTTTGTAACTTTAGGTGCTGTTCTAGGCGGACTTGGAATTTATCAATATTTGGTTGATTTTGCAGGTGCTGGAGCAACTGTTCCTTTAACAGGTTTTGGTTATAATCTAGCTAAGGGTGCTATTGAAGAAGTTAAAAATGTTGGACTTATTGGTGCTTTTACAGGTGGTGTAAAAGCTGCTGCAGGACGGAATAGCTGCTGCTATTTTCTTTGGATATCTTGCTTCTTTAATATCAAAACCAAAAATGAAAAAACAATAAAATGGAACGATTTGACACGCGTCCAATGTCATTAAGTTAAGGTTTGATAGCTAATGGATAATATATAATATAAAAGAGTGAACGATTTTGCGTATCTAAATTTGAATTAGAAATTCTTAAAGGAAAGAATGTTGGATATGCACGGTACTCGCGGAACGCGAGGGTCTGAGTGCAAGTAAACATTTCTTTCCTTTTAGAATTTCTGTGAAAATTTAGCTTATACAAAATTGTGAATGATTTTATATTATATATTATCCATTAGCTATCAAACCTTAACTTAATGACATTGTATACGTGCCAAATCATTCTTTTTATTTATCTATATTTTTGTATCTGTAAAGTGCAAATCCTCCAAATGCTACAATTGCTAAAATAATTATCGCTTTAATTGTAAAATTTCCTGCAAATGGCAAAGTCTTAGTTGAAACTGTATTATCTTTTTGCTGTTGAACACTTCCATTATTGTTATTATTTGTTGTTTCATTACCATAAATTCCTAAAAAGTCTTCTAGTCCTCCAATTAATTCACCATCCACATAATATACTGGATCTATCTGAGTATCTGTTTCTAATGTTGTTATATTTTCAACTTCTTGTCCATTTACTTGTGCAACTTCTCTAATATATACATACAAATTATCAGATTCAGATATTTCATCTATATTAGCTAACTCATCTGATTTTATATCTAATGTAATAGAATATGTACCATCACTTTCCTTTTGAATTGTAGTTTCTTTCCAATCTGTTATATCTTTATCCCCTTGTGTTCCAGAAAGATGGTAATAATATTTATAAGTGTTTGTTTCATCTCCAATCTCAATTCCTGATATTTTTATTGTCATCTCAACTGTTGATTTTTCTAGGTCTTTAGAGTCAAAATATACTTTTGTTTCTGTTATTTTTGAATTTGCATTATCAAAATTTGAAGGAACTGGTTTCCCTTGTTCTTCTGGATCTGTTGATGTACCTGGCTCATCTGGATCCTCAGGTGTCTCTGGGTCTGTTGGTGTACTTGGCTCATCTGGATCCTCAGGTGTCTCTGGATCCTCAGGTGTCTCTGGATCTGTTGGTGTATCTGGTTCTTCTGTTCCTAGTGTTGTATATGCTTTTATAGTTGCATTTCCTGGTTTTATCTGGCTATTTGTTGCCAAATCAGTCCACATATTGTCTTCGGAATCCTGCTTCTAATGCTATAAAACTTTCCCCTTGATTTACAACAACATCTTGATAAAATGATGAAGTTTTATCATCTTTATATTCTACAGCAATTTGAACAGGATCTGAACTTGTTTCCACTTGTAAAACTACAGTAAATGAATCTCCTGTCAAGGCTATTGGCTCTTCAAATTCTAACACATGATATCCCGGTTCTATACTTAAAGTATCTCCTTCTTTTAATTTAATTTCTTGCAAATTGCTTACATCTTTACTGTTTCCTTTAGAGTTAACATATACTTTACAATTCTTGTATTCTTGATATGTATATATACTTACTTTATCCAATGTTTCTTGTACTTTTGAGTCTCTATTAAAAACATTTGCTATATATAATTTATTTACACTTGTTGTAATATTTCCATTTGGTCCTAATTCATCATTTTGGTATACATTATCATAATCTTTGCTATATTCAGCTTTTTCTATCCCAAGTAGTCCAGAATATATATTACAATCCTCGTAAGAAATGTACATATATCCGTCATTTCCTACTTCTATTACAAGTTTATCACCTTCAATTTTTACCTTATTTTCTCCATAAATTAATTTACTATACTCCATAACAATTTCATCTGTAACATCATTTACTGAAGTCCAATTATTAGTATCTTTTAAAAGTTCATAAAGCACTTGTTTAATAGCTGAAAGTTCTTCATTTATATAATCTCCCCATGAATTTTTAATAATCCATGCTCCTTTTGATGCTGGTCTTTGGTTTTGATTGAAATTCTCAATAGCATAATCATCATCCCAACCAATAATAGTTACTGCATGATCAACAGGTTCTTCACTTTTACTATTACAATACATTGCTCCTGTTTCATTATTATAATAATCTCCTGAAAAAGCATTTGCTCCATGTACCATTGCTGATATTCCACCATAATTTATTATATGTTGCTTCATTTTTTGTGTTAAATCTGGATCATCTTCAGAAAGGATAGTTATATCATATAAAGTTGTTTTCACATTCTGATTTAATACATTTGAAAGTTCTACTTCTTTTACTTCTCCTATACTATCATCTCTATCAATAAATGGAAAATCTTTTTCATCAACTGCACCTAATCCGCCACTTAAATATTGTAATGCCATATTTAGATTTCCACCATCACTTAATTTTCTCGAATATCCATATTCATTAATTTCATCATTCAAAAAAGCTCCAGATCTTATTGTTGCATAATCCATATGACTTTCTGAAAAATCATATTCAGTTGTTGCTCTTGAATTTTGTTTATCATCTAATCCTAAATGTGATTCCAATGCTCCTATTGTCGCAAAAGCCCAACAAGCATTTGCTTTTTGTTGATTTCTTACTTTTACATTTTCAGGAATATCATCTTTTAAATTATAGCTTTTGTCTACTATTGATGCTTTTAGCATCTGATAAATCTTAAAGATATTGTTAGTATTTTTTAAATAAGAGGTGTTATCTCTAGAAGTTACTATATCATACTTTATTGGTTCAATAGTCTTTTTTCTCTCTTCTTCACTTAGATTTAGCCAATTTTGATATCTTTCTGAGTATTCAGTCTCTTTAAGTTCTAATTCTGAATTATTATTCGCAAATGATTGCCCAACAAAAAATGCAATACTTAGTATTGTCACTATAATAAATATTCCTATCAATACTTTTTTCATAATAAAATCCCCATTACTTTCTTGCTTCGCTCAAAGGCACACATATTTTACGTTTTCTTAGATTCAGCTTATCATTTATAGACAATTTTTTCAATAATTCTTATTTATCTTTTTAAAATTTAATTTTTTTGTAATATCTTTGTAATCTTTTTGTAATTTTTATTACGTACTATGCACAACCAATGGCATTAAGTTAAGATCTGCTAGTTGGGGGCTAATATATAATATAAAATCATTCACAATTTTGTATAAGCTAAATTTTCACAGAAATTCTAAAAGGAAAAAATGTTGGATATGCACGGTACTCGCAGTATGCGAGGCTTAACTTAATGCCATTGGTTGCGTAACTTAAAGATTCACATTGTTTCCTATTCCACTTTGTGATGTTAAAAAAATTATAAATTTTAATTAATTTAATTACTATATTAATTTTTTTATTTAAAAA
>CALWGN010000106.1 GCA_944380055.1 uncultured Lachnospiraceae bacterium | reverse complement strand
TGAAATATATCAATTGGTACAATTATGTTCGCCCTCATTCATACAATAATTATTTAACCCCAATGGAAGCTCGTTACAGATAGGTATTTATCGAACAAAGTGTTACAAAAAAGCTTGACCAGTACATATTTTCCTTTTTTGGAATCTTTGCTAGCGACATCGGATTGAGGATCCTACATGATTTGGTCGAACAAGAATAGAAGATACTCATATGGTTTATAAGCACTTCCACTATGCTTGTACAATATGTCGTTTGCAAATTCGCTGAGAAGCATCTAGTACCACCTTCCTTATCGAATCCTCGGAACGCTTCCGAAACCTTCCTTAATGGAGGGTTTTATTTTTTTATAATAACTACAGTGAAGTTCATAGAAAATTGCTCAAAGGGATTTTTTATGTGAAGTTTAGTCTGTGCAAGGACTGATGCACACTATATTATATCAGATTTCTACACATTTTGCCAAAATCAAAAGTTCACGAATGTAAATTTTTGTGTGGAAAAAATGAAATTTGGTTTTGAGGCTGATTTTCAATAGAACATAGTTGGTAATTTGGTGGAGTGTAGTGGTAAATTCAGATATAGCTGCACAATATTACAATAATTATTTAACGCCAATGGAAGCATGATTTAATTCGTGTATTTTTTCCAACAAAGTGCTACCAAAAAGGTTGACCAGTACAACATCAGTGTTAGAAGTATATAAATCACCTATAATACCCCTTCCAATTCTAATAGTTTTGATATAAAATTAGTATTAGGTATAAAGCTAAGTCCTTTCTATATTTTGTGTGGTAACTTAATTATAATAGAAATGGGACTTTATGCCTATGTTTTTTACTTTACCCTCAAGTAAAGTTTAGAACCATTAAAAAGGAGATACATACCTCCTCAATCACTCCATTCAAAGACAGTATGACCTTATCAAAACTACAGAAGGAAAGGAGAAAACATGAAACAGAACATTTATTTAATACCATTATTTTCCAATCAGATTACATTCCATCCAAACTATAAGTATTTGTTCATATATTTGCTACTCATAAATATAATTACATTCATTGTTTTTGCTGTTGACAAAACCAAAGCTATTAATGGGCGTTGGAGGATACGTGAAAGTGTATTATTAGGGATGTCTTTTATCGGTGGTGCTATAGGTGGATTACTAGCAATGCATATATGTCATCATAAAACTAAAAAAGCACGTTTTTCTATTGGTTTACCTATTATGTTGTTCATACAAATTGCTATGATTCTTTACCTTACAATATTCCTAGTTTAGAAAATAAATAAGATAATTGCAAGTGACAAGCTAGAGCTAATAATCTAAGAAATTTGATTAGTAATTCCAGCTATTTTTATAATATAGGAAAGTTTTCACTTTCCTATATTATAAAAAACTATGTGAGGATGCACACGATCAAAAGGAAGCTACTAAAGCAGCTACACATTGGTGAGCAAACCAGAGTAAGTTTCTCAAGGATTGAAGGATTTAGGGAGTTGGAGGTAGAGGTGACCGCTTTGTTCTATAGAAAAAACACTTATTATCTAGCTTTTACCAATTTTCCTACATCAATAAAATAAAACAAAACACTAGCAAGTAAAAAACAAATTCCAAGTCCCCAATATATTCTATCATAATCAGTAAAACGCCCAGATATATTGATAATTCCCTTTATAACACAACCGTTTGTTAAAATAGCAATGCCAGAGTTCCACAGGTTATAGCTTCTTCTAGAAGGTTGATATTTTAAAGGTTTAAAGGAGAAAAACAAAGATGGCAATGTGCCTCCAATAAGAGGGAATAAAAACATAAGCCTCATAGTAGTAGACGATTCACCATAGCTAAAAGATTCATAAATAATGGTAAACATAACACAGAAAACAGAAATCCCTAAATAGCATAGAGCTGTCTTTTTCCATAGATGTTGCTGTTTTTTAGTATCCAATGTATACAATATCGCTCACCGACCTTTCAGAAATACGTTTCCCATTTGTTGTAGGATTATTAATAATTTCCCCATTAAAATATAGGGTAGAGGAGCCACCACCATCTAAGTTATAGGCTATATTACATCCATACTCTGCCATAACTTGTGCTGTTTCATAAAGAGAAAGCCCTATGCTCTCTGAAGTACGCCCATCAGATACAAGGATGATATAGTGGAGATTATCTACAATACCTATGGCAGTTCTTGGATTGGAAGACATGGCTCGCTTTACCTCACCATTTTCTGTAACAGAAATATTGTCATTTTCAATGAGTGTTGGACCAAAGGCAAAGAGATTTGTAACACCATTTTCTATTAGTTCTTCACCAGAAATATCATTTTCATTAATAATACCAAAAGTCCCATCTTTATAGATAACAAGATCTTCATAATCTGCATTTTCCCTTATAGTATTTCGATATAAAACACCGCTTTTTATAACATATCCTTTGCTATTTGCCCCATAATAATCTCCATTGATGGCAAGAATTGCATTTTTTTCAGAGGCAATAGAAGAGGTTTTTTCCGTTATATTTGTACCAAAAGTATCTTGTGCTAGAGCAGTTTTTAAGTATTCAGCAGAAGATATGGAAACATCTGCGATGTAAATAGTTGTGTCATATTTACGAATAGTATCTATTGAAATTTTAATATTACTATCTTCGTATGAAGAATCTGTAATTGTTGCAGTATTATTAGGTTCTGTATTGTCCTTACCTATATGGGAATTAGAATCTTGATTCAAATTGTCTTTATTTTCCTCTTTTACTGAAATGATGGCAGAGGGAAGGACAAAGGTTTTTAGTAAAACATAGCTGTCTAGTGAAACTAATAGTACAGAAAAAATACCTGCATATACAAAAGGTTTTTTCAAGAATTTTATCATATTTATGAAAGTCTCCTTTTATGATTTTTTCAAATATTTTTTACGGAAGATAAAGTTCCTTTGAATATTCCAGCTGAGTAGAAATAAAACACATTCAGTTAAAATTTTAGCTACATATACATTATTAAGTCCAATCTTATGTAAAAAAAGTAGAAGTAAAGTATTAAGTAGCAAGATAAATAGAGCTAATAAGCCATATTTATAACCAGTTTTTAAAATATTTTGTTTATCTTTAAAAACAAATGATTTATTTAAGGAATAGTTAAAAGTTGCACTACAAATGCGACTAAGCACATTAGAGAGTATCAGTCGAGTATGTGTTGAAATAGCACTAAAGAGAAGTAGAAACATGGCGTAAAAGATATAATCCACCAAAAAGCTAAGGATAGAGGATATGGAAAATTTTCCAATCTCTTTATAAATTTTAAAAGAATCTTTGAATGGATGGAAATGGGAAGAACGGTTGCCATCAATATAAACAGTTTCGATAGGCACTCCTTTAATAGGAGCGTTCTTTCCTACTTCTAAAAGTACATTCATTTCGTACTCATAGCGCTCCCCTTTCACTCTGCATAAAAAAGGAAGAAGACTGGTTGGAAATGCTCGAAGTCCACACTGGGTATCATTCAGAGATAAACCAGTAAAAAGAGTAAATACATATTTTGTTATGGTGTTACCCAAGCGACTTCTAAGTGGAACATTCCCTATAAAATAGCGTTCCCCGGTAATGAGAGTTCCCTTTGTTTCTTCGCATGCTTTACATACTTTTAAAATATCTCCTACTGTATGCTGTCCATCAGAATCAGCAGTAATAACAAATTCGTCAGCTAGTGTATTTTTTAGTTCCATAATATAGGAAAATCCAGTTTTTAATGCTCTACCTTTTCCTTGATTATGTTCATGATGCAACACAGTGCTGTATTGACTTGCTTGTTGAAAAATACAGTTGTAACAAGCAGGGCTACCATCATTTATAACAATGATAGTAAGGGAAGGTTTTCCTTGTAATTGTTGTAGTAATGTTAATAGTTTTTCATCAGGTTCGTATGCTGGTATAACTAAATATCGCATAATTTTTTAGCACCTCCTAGGTATATACAATGTAACAAAGCTACTTTAAATGAAGTTTAAAAATTGAAAGTTGTTGTATTAAGAAGTGCTAAAAATCTTTTGAAAATCTGGTATGTGTAAAAAACAGATACAAAATTTAAAATTCAAAGGTTATATAATGTATTAATGCCTTTTCGTGCATATACCATGATGGGCATTAATTCTTGTGAACTGATGACACAGTTTGATATAGGAAAAAGTTATTCTAGGGTAAGTGTTTCTAAAGTTAAGAGAAGAAGGTTGCATTGTAGATTATTGTGCACCATGGGATATTCCTCATGCAGGTGATTATGATTTAAAGTAGTTGTTTGCATGGATTGACTGCATTTGTAAGGAATAAATGGAGGCAGTGATGAAAAAAAAGAATTGTTGTTGCATCTACTAGCGCTAGTGGACTTCCAATTTTAATAAAATGTCTGGAAATTTTAAGAGAACATCCAGATGTTATGATAAAGGAGCAAAGAACCCTAGTATTAGCTGCAAGGGAGACTCCATTAAGTAGTATTCATCTTAGAAATCTAAAGGAGCTGTCTATGATGCCAGGAGTTAAAATTATTCCACCAATGATGACATTTTATCACAGGCCAGAAACCATTGATGAAATGGTCTATCATATTGCAGCAAAGTTAGTAGAGCCATTTGGCATTGAAGCAAGGGAGTATAGAAGATGGAATGGATTATAACAAAAAGGGAAAAATTTCTAAACTCTTTTATAGAAGTAAGCGGAGCATTTCTTGGAGGAGATATTCTTTTATGTTTGCAGGGAGGTGAAAAACCACATATTGGTTGTGTGATACAAGCAATTCCAAGACCCTCTCTTTTAAAGGATGGAAGCATAAGTGTAACGTCTTCTGTATTAAATGTAACGGGTCATAAGGATGAAGTATTATGCCGAACGCTTGCACATCAGGTATGTAGTGTTGTACATAGAGTAGTTGTATGTACAGGAGGATTTCATATGGATAATATCACAATGGAGCAGATAGAGGAACTTACTAAGCTGACGAATCTATTAGGTAGTCAGATAGCAGAAGAATTTAAGAGAATATAGTGTAGAACTAAGAATAGAGTATAGTTATCCCGTAGTTTAGCATCTCCTAAAATATCTATTAAAATCATAGATAAATCATTGGAGAAAGTATAATTCAAGTAAAATTCATCTTGACAGAGGAAAATGTTGTATGCTAGTATAAATACATACCAAATGAATGTTATGTATAGAGTGGAGGGCTTATATGGCAAGAAATAAATATCCGGAAGTAACCGTTGAAAAGATTTTAGAAGTAGCTCAAAGGCTATTTTTAGAAAAAGGTTATGATGGAACAACCATTCAAGATATTGTCCAAGAGCTTGGGGGATTAACAAAGGGAGCAATTTATCATCATTTTAAGTCCAAAGAAGATATTATGGAGGCTTTAAGCGATAAAATGTTTTTGGAGAATAATCCATTTGAAGAAGTTAAAAAGAGAAATGACTTAAATGGACTTCAAAAGATGAAGCTAGCAATCCTATTAAATCAGTCTGATAAAGAGAGGGGAGAGCTATCAAAACAGGCAATACCTATTTTAAAAAATCCTCGTATTCTAGCAGGAATGATAGAGTCCAATCGCCGTATGTTAAGCCCACGTTGGTTAGAGCTTATGGAAGAGGGAAACAAGGATGGTTCTATTCAGACCAAATATGCAAAAGAGTTATCAGAGCTATTACCATTACTTGAAATGTGGATGATGCCGTCTATTTATCCAGCAAGTGATAGTGAGATAAAACATAAGTTTGAATTTATAAAAGATATGTTCAGTTCTATGGGAGTACCATTATTTGATGGTGAAATTATGGATTTAATGGAGCAGAGTTATCCAAAAATAAAAGATAACGAGTAAAATTGCCGATGTATGGCAATTTTATTTTAAAAATATACATTCGTTCATAAGGTATTAATATATTTTTTTACATTTATACATACCAACCAAATGTATTTAATGAGGATAATTATGAGTAGAGAATTGGCAATCACTATCAGTCAGTTGTCAAAAACATTTAATGGAAGAGAAGTCATACACCAGTGTAATATGACAGTAGAGAAAGGAACTATATATGGTTTCTTAGGTAAAAATGGAGCAGGGAAAACCACTATTTTTAAAATGATACTAGGATTAATGGCACCTACTTTTGGTAAGGCAACTGTTTTTGGAATGGATAGTGTAAAGGATAATCTTGAAATTTTAAGGAAAACAGGTAGCTTAATTGAAACACCTGTTTTTTATGAACATCTTTCTGCTACTGAAAATTTGAAGATGCATATGGAGTATATGGGAGGAAGAAGTAGAGATATGGAAGAAGCGTTGCAAATGGTAGGACTTTCTTATGTTGGAGAACAATCAGTATCTACTTTTTCTATGGGAATGAGACAAAGGCTTGCCATTGCTCGTGCATTAGTACATAGACCAGAGCTATTAATTTTAGATGAGCCTATTAATGGTTTAGATCCTGAGGGAATTAGAGATATGAGAAAACTTTTTTGTTATCTTGTAAAAGAAGAGAAGATGACTATTTTACTGTCTAGCCATATATTATCAGAAATAGAGCAAGTTGCTAATCGTATTGGCTTTATTGTAAATGGAACCATTGTAGAGGAAACAACACCAGATGAGATAAAGGATAAACACTCCTTAGGTATCGAAGATTATTTTATGAAAATTACAAAGGGAGGGAGAAGCTATGAGTAAACTGATACACCTTGAATTAAAAAGAAATCATCTAAAATCTTATAATATAGCAGTACTTATTATTACGATTATTATGCTAGGATTGATATATTTTTTTGCAGCCATACCTAAAATTGACCCAAATGAGTCGGACTTGGAACTGTTTACATCATATACGTTTTTAATTGGATTTAATCATATTATAAGTATGGCTATTTTTTCAATTTTATCAGCAGTGCTAGCTTCTAAATTTATTGTAGAAGAATATGCAAGTAAGAAAGCTATTTTATTGTTTTCTTACCCTACTTCTCGGAGAAAAATATTAGATGTAAAAATGTTTGTAGTGTTTGCATATACAGTATGTTGTATGGTGATTAGTAACGTAGCAATATTGATTGTTTTCCTTATTACAGAAAGTATAGTTACACTATGTCCAGATAGAGTGACTATATCTATGATTATAAAAAGTATTCTTCTTTTGCTATGTTATTCTATGATGTCAGGATTTTTAGGGATAATTTCACTTTGGATTGGATTTTATAAAAGGTCTATTGTGGCTACAATCATTGCTGCATGCATTATGGTAGTACTTATGTGCCAGATAATGGCAATCTCAATTTCATTTACTCCAATTCTGATTGGCATTTTTGCAGTAGTTTGTATTATTGCATTATTAGGGAGAAGAAGTCTTTGCCTTCAAATAGAAAAAATGGAGGTATAGTATATGAAAGAACCACTATTTACGAAAAACTTTACACTACTTATATTAGGACAAATAAGTTCTTTATTTGGAAATTTTATATTAAAATTTGCTTTATCTATGTATGTGTTAGAAGTGATAGGTTCTGCAGCAATATTTGCAGGAATTTTAGCATTTGCAACTATTCCAACAATTATTCTTTCGCCATTTGGTGGTATCCTTGCAGATAGAGTAAATCGAAGAAATATTATGGTAGTATTAGACATTATGTCAGGAGTATGTGTACTGTGTGTTGCTTTGCTCTTTAATGAGCAAAATGCAATTATAATGATAGGCATATTACTTGTGATTTTATCAGCGCTAGGAGCTTTTGAAACACCTACAGTTCAGGCTTGTATTCCACAAATGCACAAGGGAGATAATATTATAAAAGGCAATGCATTGGTCAATCAGGTTGCTGCCATTGCATCCTTACTTTCACCAATTTTTGGAAGTATGCTATATGTAGCTTTCGGGCTAACCTCTGTAATGTATATAGTACTATTTTGTTTCTTTTTAACAGCAACATTTGAATATTTTATTCAGCTAGAATATAAGAAAGAAGAGAAAATAGAGAAAATAACTACTATTGTGAAAATGGATTTTTTGGATAGTATGAGGTTTATATGTCAGCAAGAGCCTACGATTATAAAGATGCTATCTCTATCAACATTGATTAGCTTTTTTGTAGTAGGAGTAGTACTGGTAGGATTTCCTTTTATGATACGTAATATCCTTGAAATGAATGTAAAAATGTATGGAATTGCTGAAAGTATAATAGGTTTTTCTGCTATTGTAGGAGGCATAGTAGCGGCAACATTTACAAAAAAATTGAAAATAAGTAAGTTATTTTGGATGATTGCTTTTATTGGGATATGTTTTATTTTATCAGGAGTAGTATTTTTTCTTTCTGTTGGAGTAGGTATAAAATACATAATTACCATTATTAGCTTTTGTAGCTTTCAGGCAATGGTTTGTATTTTTTCTATTTTTGTATTGTCTTATATTCAACAAAAGACACCTAATAGTTTAATGGGAAAAGTTATGTCATATATATCCACAATTTCTGTTTGTTCTCAACCGTTTAGTCAGACAGTATATGGAATCCTTTTTGATAAGTTTCATTCAGAAGTGTATTTTGTGCTAATACCTACGGGATTTATGATTGTGATTCTTGGACTATTATCAAAGAGATTTTTTGAAAAAATAAATAACGAAAAGGTATTGACTTAGAGTGAACTCTAAGTTGTATACTGTTATTATCTAAATAAGATAGAGGAAAGAATTAAAAAAAGATACTGTGTATGAAATAGTAAAAAATTCAATAAATGAATTTCTTTTATCAGATATTAGGCATATTGGATAGTAGAGAAGAGTGCTATAAATTTGAAATAATATAGGAAGTTACAGCATTTATAATATATAGCATGAAAAGATACCCTAAGAAAATTAAGGTTACTTATAAAAAAGATAAGGAGATGGGATTATGGTAAAACAAACAGCAGGAAGAGATGCTCTAGGGGAATTTGATCCTAAATTTGCACAATTAAATGATGATGTTTTATTTGGCGAAGTATGGTCAAGAGAGGATAAATTATCACTAAAGGTTCGCTCTATTATTACAATAACAGCTTTAATTAGTAAAGGAATCTTAGATACTTCTCTTCAGCACCATCTTAGTGCTGCAAAAAACAATGGGGTTACAAAAACAGAGATGGCAGAAATTTTGACTCATATTGCATTTTATGCAGGATGGCCAAATGCATGGGCAGCATTTCGTATGGTAAAAGAAATTTATAAGGACGAGATGAAAAAAGAGGAACATGGTGGATTTTTTGGACAAGGTGAGTTAAATACTGCCTATGCAAAGTATTTTTCTGGTAATTCCTATTTAAATCCATTGACTAATGGTAAGGAAACCGTATTTATTGCAAATGTTACCTTTAAGCCTGGATGTAGAAATAATTGGCATATTCATCATGCTACATCTGGTGGAGGACAAATTCTTCTTTGCGTAGAAGGAGAAGGTTGGTATCAAGAAGAAGGAAAAGAAGCAGTAAGTCTTGTTCCTGGAACTGTTATTACAATTCCAGCAGAGGTAAAACATTGGCATGGTGCAAAAAAAGATTGTTGGTTTAGTCATCTTGCTATAGAATGCCCAGGAGAAAATTGTAGCAATGAATGGTTAGAAAAAGTAGATGAAGATTACTATATGAATTTGTAATTATTTACATTTCACTATTCAAGGAAGAAACATAAAAACATTAAAAATAAAAAACATAGATTTAAAATTATTTTGCTAGCAATAAAAAGTAAATAGAACTATAACATAAGCTCTTGCTATTTTCCAGTAGTAAGGGCTTATGTTATCATGTAAGATTATTTGCAGCAAAATAGAACAATTTAATCTGTAATAGTAGAAGTAATTTTTATTAACGTATAAGGATAGTAGAAAATTTAGAATATAGTTGAAGAGTTAGATAAGATAGGATAGAATAAAAATAGAATCTTAGTTTTATATGCTATAAGCAATAAAGTAAATAAAGTTGTAATCTTTAAAATGAAATTAAAAATTATTTTTAGTATTATGAAGTAATAGAAAAAATATATTTAATAAAAAATATATGAGGAGGGATAAATATGAAACTACTAATCAAACAAAGAGTATTTTCGTGGACAGATTCTTATGATATATACGATGAGCAGGGAAATGTAAAATATTTTGTAAAGGCAGAATTTTTATCCATAGGGCATCAGCTTCATGTATATGATAAAAATCACAATGAAATAGGTATGATAAAAGAGAAAATCTTAACCTTTCTTCCAGCATTTGAAATAGAAATTGGCGGAGTAACAAAGGGAAGAATACAAAAGAAATTTACATTGTTTCATCCCAAATATGAAATCGATTGCAATGGATGGAGAGTAGAGGGAGATTTTCTTGGATGGGATTATAATGTATATCTTGAATGCTGCCCAATTATTCATATTTCAAAACAACTATTGCATTGGGGAGATACTTATGTGATTGATATTGACAACCCAGCAGATGAATTAATGGGAATAATGTTAGTCATTGCCATAGATGCTGCAAATTGTAGCAATAATTAGTTGAAATATTTTTTACATATATGTTCTTATTCTCGTCATTGATTGGTTTTGTGCTGCCTTTGTATATAATTTGCTAACATAGAAAGGGTGAAATTTAATAAGAAATACATAAAGCCATAATATAAAAAACGTTGATTGAAAAAATAAATCAACGTTTTTTGCTTATTAATAATAGTGATTGATCTATTATTCATCAGAGTGTCTAGATGGGTACCAACTATTTAATAATTTTTTTAGTAAATCTTTTAAAGTTTTTTGTTCTTCTTCATTTAATGAATGATATAAAGACGTCTTCTCCTCTTCGTGAGAAAAGTTTTCTACTTGTGCTTTTCCTGCTTCTGTAATTTTTAAAATGACTTTTCTTTTGTCAGATTCATCTCTCTCTCTAGTTACAAAGCCTCGTGATTCAAGTTTTGAGATAATTTCACTGATAGATCCAGAATGAATATCTAAATATTCTTGAAGTTGCTTTTGGGTTACTTCCTCTTGCTCCACCAATATTTTTAATATTCTTTTCTGTCCTCGTCCTTTATGTGGTTGATGATAAAGAAAATGACCACATTTTCCAATTAAGGAAGAAAGTTCGTCTATATTTTCAGAATGAATGTCAAATTTTTTGTGTTTATGTTTACAACATTTATAAGCTTTCATCTCTTCATGTTTTTCACATGAATGCCCATGCCCATGCATGCTATGTTTATCACCATGAAATTCATTATGCTTACAACATTTATGATGGTGAAATGGTTCATGTTTTTTGCCATTATGCTCTTGTACATCGTCTGTAGATTTATGGTAGTGTTTATAAGTATTATTTGTTTCATCATTGTTGCTAGAGCAGCTTTTTAGTTGTGACTGTTGAGTATGAAAGAAATTTCGTCCTCTGCCACATTTTAAATCAGTAGTTGGACATTCCTTTGGACATTGAGGACAGTTAGTTAGTGTTTCATTTTCTAATTGAGATTCCATATTAAATTCCATCCTTTCTATAAATAATAATAATAAATACATTTTAATTATTAATAAAAAACTAGGTACCTTGATAATTATTATATAACTAAAAAATAAAAATGTCAAGGTACCTAGAAAAGTTGATATAGAAAAATAATAATACAATTTAATGGTTTACAAGGGAAAGTAATATATTAAAATAATAAAAAATAAAGATTTTTCATGAAATTCTATACAATATTGTAAATGTATTGTGTTTATGATACAATTTGTATAATAAGTATGATATAAGAAATAATTTTAATTTTTATACGATTACATATTATAAACAAATAGGATATAGGAGTTCTAAATTAGGAGGGAAATATTGTGGTAGATACTGGTAAGGGGAATACAGTAGATTTTGAAAAATTTTGGAGTTATTATCGAGGGGTAGGAAATAAAAAGTATATGCGATATAGAAATGAGTTTGAACGAAACTTCCGAAAAATTATGGATAGAAATGGTTATCCTCAAGGTTATTACAATAATACAATTAATTTAGTAGAAAGAGATTTAATAAAAATATGCTCAAGAGTACGAATAGAAATGGTATCCAATGGGGTTAGTACAACAGCAATTAAGTCAATTAGCGATAATTTTAAGAAATGGTTTCAGACTTATTATGTTGCTTAAAAATTGATTATTTATAAGAAAATCCAATATTGTCTATTTAGTCAATAATATAAAGTTTTATTAATATCTTTTCCATTTTTTCTTTTTATGGTATAGTATCAAGGAAAATTTATTGTACATAAATTTTTATTTACAATAAATTGTAAAAGATAATGGGAAAGGATTACTTATGAGAAAATTTATTGAAGAATTTAAATCATTTGCATTACGTGGAAACGTAGTGGATATGGCAGTAGGTGTCATTATTGGTAGTGCGTTTTCAGGGATTGTCAAATCTCTGACAGATAATTTTATTAATCCTATTTTAAATTTTGTAACTGGTGCAGCTACCTATACATTACAGGATGTAGCAGGTTTTGCATCATCCTTTGCATCAGCAGTAGTAAATTTCTTTATTATGGCATTTATATTGTTCTGTATTCTGAAAATGATGAACAAATTAATGTCATTAGGACCTAAAAAGAAGGAAGAACCAAAAGAGCCTACAACAAAAATATGTAGTTACTGTATGAGTGAAATTTCCATTAAGGCAACTCGTTGTCCGCATTGTACTTCTATATTAGAAGAACTAGAAAAGGAAGAAGCATAATTAAAAAATGATATTATATAGTTTGAAAAAACAATAGTATTTGACGATGTCACTAATTAACCTTTAGTTATTTAGTGACATTGTCATTTATTTGAGAAAAATCTGTACAAACAACTTCCATAAGTTAATGATTCACAAATAGAAACAAAGTGCTATAATGGGAAGAGGAGGAAAAAGAGATGAAAGTAGGAAAATACGATGTTACAGCTCATTACACAATGGCTATTTGTGGTGGATTTTTAGGAGCTTATGCAATGATTACTAGGTTAAATTTATTTGGCTCAGCTCAGACAGGAAATTTAATTAGTGTAATAAGTGATTTGGCCGGGAAAAATTTTAGGGATATGGTCCTTCGAATCGGCGGATTTCTTATTTATATATTGGCTATTATACTGGAAACGATTCTAGAGAAAAAAACCAAATGGAATGTAAAATATATATCTATTGGTATTCATTTTTGTATGAGTATTCTTCTTAGCTTATTTCCCACTGATATGGACCCTATTATAGGACTTTATCCTATTTTCTTTATGACTGCATTCCAATGGTGTGCCTTTAAAGGGGCAAAAGGATATGTTAGTTCAACCATTTTTTCAACAAATAATTTAAGGCAGACCTTTAGTGCATGGACGGAATACTATTTAATAGATAAATCAAATGAAAAAGAAAAAAAGGAAAAGGCAGTAAAGGCAAAATTTTTTGGAGGAACTATTATTAGCTTTCATGTAGGGGTACTACTAGGCTATTTAATTGTTCCATCTATAGGGATTGAAAGTATTTTATTATGCGTTCCTCTATTAATAGTTGTATTAGGAGTACTTTTAGCAGATGATAATGTGATAAGAAGATATATAATACTAAGGAAAAGGTCTGTTCCATTCAAAGAACATTAGATCAGAATCATAACAAAAAAGAAACACAATTGGCAAAAAACTTTACGTTGTTTTAACTTGTTTTTTAATAAGGGGTTTGCTATACTTCATGTATCAGAAGGCTGGGGCGGTAATTACCGCCTCTTTCTTATGATTTAGGGAGTTAGAGGTAGACTTATCCCCTTTGTTCTTAAACATATTATAAATGTGCATAAGTATGCGGATTGGAGGATTAAAGTGGAAGTAGTAAGGAGTAAGCAGAAAGGAACAATTCCAGTTAGTGCTGGCGCAGCATTAATTGCCCTTGGTGTTGTTTATGGTGATATTGGAACTTCACCGATGTATGTTATGAAATCTATTATTGCTGGTAATGGAGGGATTGACCATATTAATGAAGAATTAATTCTGGGCTCGCTATCTCTTATTATATGGACGCTGACATTATTAACAACAGTGAAATATGTCCTAATTGCAATGCAAGCAGATAATCACGGGGAAGGTGGAATATTTGCCTTGTACAGTCTGATTAAAAAGTTTGGAAAATATTTAATTATACCAGCTATGATAGGAGGGGCAGCACTTTTAGCAGATAGTGTTTTAACTCCTGCTGTTACAGTAACTACAGCTATTGAGGGGCTTAGAAGTGTTCCAGTTCTCTATCAGATATTAGGAGATAATCAAACAAAAATTGTAATTATTACATTCTTAATAATTTCTGCATTATTTTTAGTTCAAAAAGCAGGAACAAGTATTATTGGAAAAGCCTTTGGTCCTTTTATGACTATATGGTTTTTATTTTTAGCAATATCTGGGATTTATAATATAGGAGGAGATATTTCTGTATTTCGCGCATTAAACCCACTTCGTGGAATTGCAGTGTTAACCAGTCCATCCAATCACGTGGGGATTATGATTCTTGGAAGTGTATTTTTAGCAACAACAGGAGCAGAGGCATTGTATTCGGATATGGGGCATGTAGGGAAAGGAAATATTTACTTAAGTTGGCCATTTGTAAAAGTTTGTCTTGTCTTAAATTATTTAGGACAGGGAGCATGGCTTTTAAACAATCAAGGAAATGAATTACTTGCAAAAATAGAGGATATGAATCCGTTTTTTGAAATGTTACCAAGTTCTTTAAGAATTGTAGCAGTAGTGTTAAGTACTATAGCAGCTATTATTGCCTCACAAGCATTGATTACAGGCTCATTTACATTAGTATCTGAAGCAACAAGACTAGATTTAATGCCAAGGATGAGAATTACATACCCATCTCAGACAAAGGGACAAAGTTATATTCCTCTTGTCAATGGAGTTCTTTGGATATCCTGTGTTATTGTTGTATTATATTTTCGTTCCAGTGCTCGATTAGAAGCTGCCTATGGCTTAGCTATTACAATGACAATGCTTATGACAACTGTACTTTTATTTGTATATTTATATAAATTAAAAAAAGAAAAAATTGTTCCATTTATATTCCTTTTATTCTTTGGAGGTTTGGAAGGATGCTTTTTCCTATCAAGTCTTAGTAAATTTGTAAAGGGAGGATATGTTGCACTTGTATTAGCATTTTTATTGCTTGCTATTATGATTATTTGGAATCAGGCAACAGCTATAGAACGATCTCAAAAATTACTTTTACATATTAAAGATTATATAAATATATTTGAAGCTTTAAGAAAAGATACGAGTGTACCATATATTGCAGATAATCTAGTGTATATTATACACGAACAAAAAGATGATGAAATAGAAAGAGATGTATTGTATTCTATTTTCAATAAAAATACAAAGCGTGCACATACCTATTGGTTTGTAAGCTTGGTAGTAAGTGATGAGCCATATGCACATGAATATACAGTAGATAATTTCGGAACCGATTATATTTTCCGTGTAAGAATTACTCTTGGATTTAAAATCAATCAAAGAGTCAATGTATTTTTAAGACAAATCGTTACCGACTTAATTAAGACAGGAGAATTGCCACCACAGAATCAAAAATATTCTATTTATGGAGAGGATGGAAAAATTGGTGGATTTAAGTTTTGTATGTTGAAGAAGATGCTAGTACCAGAAAGTGATATTGTGTCATGGAAACGACTTATGATCTCTTTAAAATACAAAATTAGAAGATTAGCAGGCTCACAAATGCAGTGGTATGGACTAGAGAGTTCCTCTGTTATTACTGAATATGTTCCTTTATTTTTAAAGGTAAAGGAAACAGAGCCTTTAATAAGAAAAAATGAGATGGTACACAAAAGCTAATATAAAAGTTTATAACAAATTATAGATATTTTTTGATTATCTTTGTAAAACATTTCATATGTCCGAATAGCTTTATTTTATTAGCTATTCGGGCATTTTTTTATTGATTTCACACTCCAATTGAGAAAAACAGTAAGCTAATTTCCACACAAAAACCACAAATTTCTTTTTTATAATTAGGATACAACTATACAAATATAGTGGACAATGAAAAGGAAATGATAGGAGTAACTATGAAAAAAGAAAAAATAATAAAAAAGCGGTTTAAAGTTTCAGGTATGACTTGTATTAATTGTCAAAACAAAATTGAAAATAAGTTTAAAAACACAGTTGGAATAGATAGTGTCAAGGTAAGCTATACAACAGGTATTTGTAACATTTCCTATGATCCAGAGTTAATAAATGAGAAAGATATTTATAATATTGTAGAAAAATTAGACTATAAAGTAGTTAAGGAACATGAAAAGGAAAAGGAAAACACGTATAAAATTGCAGGATACTTTGTTGTGATAATTGGTTTGTATGCATTATTAGAGCATTTAGGGATTTTAAATTTATTAGTTCCTAGTCAGCTAGCAGATACGAAAATGGGATATGGAATGCTATTTTTTATTGGTTTGATTACATCAGTCCATTGTATTGCTATGTGTGGAGGAATTAACTTATCTCAATGTATTCCAAAGGAAACTTTACAGCAAAATGAAAGCAAATTATCTACATTTCTTCCAGCATTATGGTACAATGTAGGGAGAGTTGTTTCCTATACAGTAATAGGATTTATACTAGGTGGTATTGGTAGATTACTAGGTGGAGATTCAACGGTAGGTTTATCAATGTTTTTTCAAGGAATTATGAAATTAATTGCCGGAATATTTATGGTTATTATGGGAATTAATATGTTAGCAATTATTCCATGGCTTCGTAAATATAATCTAGCAGTGCCTAAATTTATTGCTATAAGAATTAATAAAGGAAAAGCAAACAGTAATCAACCATTAATTGTTGGACTACTAAATGGATTAATGCCTTGTGGTCCATTACAATCTATGCAAATTGTTGCATTAGCTTCAGGAAATCCTTTTGTAGGTGGATTTTCTATGTTTTTATTTAGTTTGGGAACAGTACCATTAATGTTAGGCTTAGGCTCTCTTGTTGCAGTTCTTGGAAAGAAATTTACCAAAAAAATGATGAGCGTTGGTGCTATTTTAGTAGTAGTTCTTGGATTTGCAATGATTTCACAAGGAGGAAGCTTATCCGGCTTATTTACTACAAACACTCTTTTTATTGTTATTATTGTACTTTCACTTATTGCTATTATAGGAAGTATTCCTGTAAAACATAAAAGTTATCAAAAACTTGCTATTTGTAGTATAATAGCAACTACATGTTTTATTTTTTACATATCAAAACAATGGGAAAGCACAGAAAGTGATTCGGTACAAAGTAATCAAGTATCATCAGGAACCCAAGTAATTAATAGTACACTTTCAGCAGCAAAGTACCCAAATATTACAGTTCAGGCAGGTGTACCAGTAAAGTGGGTGATTGATGCTGCACAAGGTAGTATTAATGGTTGTAATTATAGAATGCAAATTAGGGAGTATGGAATACAACATTCTTTTGATGTTGGAGAAAATGTAATAGAGTTTACTCCAACAAAGGCAGGAACATATAAATATAGTTGTTGGATGGGAATGATTCGAGGAACTATTACTGTTGTAGATGGAGATATTAGTTCAACAGAAGATAATAGTAATGATACAAAACGTCCTGCAGGATATAAAATACCCACAGATACAGTAGCAATTGCTGAACATAGAGAAGATAATTATGAAGGAGAGGTTCAAATAGTATCTATTAAACTTACTGATAAAGGATTTAGTCCGGCAATTGTTGTTGTCCAGTCAGATATGACAACCATTTGGAATGTGTATAATCAAAGAACAAATGAAGAACAACAATTGTTAGTACCTTTCTATGCGACAGCATTACCTCTTGAAGCTGGTGAAAATCCTATTTATATGATGCCAGAAGATAGCTTTGAAGCCTATACAGATGATAATAGTTTCTATGTTTATGTTAAAGTTGTGGATGATATAGAAGAAATTGATGTAGATGCTATTAAAAATGAAGTAGGACAATTTGAAACAATTATATATCCGAAAAGTATGTTTCAGTAGAATAGAAAATATATAATTTTAATAAGAAAAAAAGGAGGAAGCATATGATAGAAAATAAGAAAATATTAGTTGTTGATGATGAAGAAAAAATATTAGAAGTGATTTCATCTTATCTTACTAGTAAGGGTTGTTTCGTATATGCGGCACAAACAGGTCAAAAAGGATTAGAAATATTCCAAAAAGAAACGATTGATTTTGTTATTTTAGATTTAATGCTTCCTGATACAACGGGAGAAGAAATTTGTATGGAAATACGAAAGACTTCTCGCGTACCAATTATTATGCTAACAGCAAAATCTATGGAAGAAGATATGCTTTATGGACTCAAACTTGGTGCAGATGATTATATTACAAAGCCTTTTAGCCTAAAGGAACTATATGCTAGAATAGAAGTAATCATTCGTAGAACTTCACAAAATCCAGTTCCTTTGGCATCTAAATTTTCGTGGAGAGAAAATGATTTAGTAGTGAATTGTGAACGAATGGAAGTATATAAAAAAGGAGAACTGGTTAACTTAACACCAAAAGAGTGGAAAGTTTTGCATACACTTCTAACATTTCCTAAAAAAGTATTTTCCAGAGAGGAACTAATTGCAATTGGATTTGATGTTGGATTTGATGGATACGATAGAGTGATAGATACTCATATAAAAAATCTAAGGAATAAAATAGAAGACAATCCTAAAAAACCTGTTTACATTCAAACAGTACATGGAATAGGATATCGATTTGGAGGTAAAGATACTTGAAAAAAACACTTCGCAGTCAATTGTCCGTAGGTTTTATTTTGATTGTATTTGTTACAATTGGATTAGTTAGTTTATGTGCCAATATACTAATAAACAAACAGTTTGCAGTATATATGGAAAACAAGCAACGAGATTTTTCTAAAACATTGGCAGAGGGAATAGAACATCAGTATAATGAAGGAGAAAGTACATGGAATGTAGATTATATTCATGGTGTGGGGATGTATGCATTAAATGATGGATATATTATAAAAGTTTATGATACAAATAATAGAGTCATATGGGATGCACAAAATCATGATACCACTTTATGTCATACAATTATGACGAATATTAGTATTAGTATGCAAGAGAGGCGACCAGAGTTAGATGGTGGATTTGAGACATATGAATATAATTTAGAAAAAGAAGGTGTAGAATTAGGAAGATTAGAGGTTAGTTACTATAGTCCATATTATTTAAGCGATAGTGAATTTAAATTTTTAGATTCACTGAATCTAATTTTGATAATAATTGGAACATCTTCTATTATATGTTCCATTATTTCGGCTTTAGTATTGGCAAGTAAAATTTCCAGTCCTATTAGGAAAACCATTCAAATGGCAAAAGAAATCTCAAATGGTAATTATGGAATGCGATTTGAAGGAAAAACAAATATAAAAGAACTATCGGATTTGACTTATACAGTAAATCAAATGGCTAGCACATTAGAGGTACAGGAGAATTTAAGAAAAAGACTAACCACAGATGTAGCTCATGAGCTACGTACCCCTTTAGCAAATGTAGCATCTCATTTAGAAGCAATGATAGAAGATGTTTGGGAGCCAACAAAGGAACGAATACAAGGTTGTTATGATGAAATAATACGAATTTCTAGTTTAGTCAATGATTTACAAAGGTTGACCCAGATAGAAAGTGATAACTTAAAATTAGAAAAACAATATATGGATTTATATAAGCTATCACAGGAGGTTGTCAGAGATTTTGGCAAAGAGATATTTGATAAAAAAATAGATTGTGTAGTAGAAGGAGAAGCATCTATTATTTTTGCTGATAAAAATCGAATCTATCAGGTAATTTCTAATTTATTATCTAATGCAATCAAATACTCTAATGAAGAAACAAAAATTTATTTATCAGTAGTAGACAAGGACTCTTATGGCATACTTACAGTAAAAGACTGTGGAATAGGTATGTTAGAACATGAATTACCTTACATTTTTGAACGATTTTATCGAACAGACAAATCCAGAAGCAGAAAAACAGGTGGTGCAGGTATTGGCCTTTCTATTGTAAAAAGTATTGTACAAGCTCATAATGGTAGCATTGATGTAAAGAGTCAGGTAGGAGAGGGGAGTGAGTTTATCATTGCTCTTCCAAAGTAGGAGGATATGAAAATATATCTTGAATGGAGAAAAGAAGATGAGTTTTAAGCCAATTGATATGAAAGAAATAGAAGAAGCAAAACAAAACTATGCATATGAAGTACAAGAAAAATGGGGAAATACAAATGCATATAAACAAAGTAAAGAAAAAATTGACAGCTACTCAAAAGAGGATTGGAAAAAGGTAAAAAGTAAATCAGATGAAATTATGAGACAATTTTCATCATTAGTAAATGAAAACCCAGAAGATAGTTTGGTCCAACAGTTAGTAGAAAAATGGAAAATGTTTATATCAAAAAGTTACTATGATTGTACAGATGAAATTTTATCGGGTTTAGGTGAAATGTATATGGCTGACGAAAGATTTACAAAAAATATTGATAAGTTTGGAAAAGGAACAGCTAAGCTTATGAGCGATGCAATAAAAATTTATTGTAAAAACAAAGAAAATCTTCACAACTAAAAAAATATTTTTTCTAATGTAAAAATGTAAATACTTCCTTTAAAATAGATGGTTTTTAATTATCTAGTTTAAGGGAAGTATTTTTATATTGACAAAACGTTTGCTTTCAATATACTTAATATAGATAGCATATTATTATAGTTATATGATACATCAAAGATAAAATAAGAAATACGAGGTAATATATGAAAAAAGAAAGAGTAGCAATATTAATAATAGGACTAATATTAGGGTTAATGATAGGAATAGTATGTACATTATTAGTTACTCATAGCACTAGATCAAATGATAAAGACATGATAGCTTCTAGTAGTACAAATGATTTGTTTAATGAAGAAGAAAATGAAATTAACTACTCCACAAATGAGAATATAAGTACAGAAAGTAGTATAGAAGATAGTAGGCAAGAACAAATAGAAACAGAAGATACTGCTAGTAAAAATAGTGAAGAAGCAAGCTCTGATAATGAGGGATATTCCAATAATGAGGAAAACTTGGAGGAAAATACTAGTGAATACATTAACCAATCAAATGAAAGTAAGGACAATACCAATCAAATAAATTCAGATGTATCAAATGGAGTTACGTCAGAACAATCCACAACAAGTAGTAATGTGTCAAAGGAAACTACATCTAGTGAAAATAGCTCTTCTTTACAAAGTGGAGGCATAGCTGAGTGGAATTCTACATCCGTATATGTTGGAGGAGATAAAGTTGTTTATCAAAATCGTATTTATAAAGCAAAATGGTGGACACAAGGAGAAACTCCTGGACAAGCAGATGTATGGGAGGATACGCTAGAAACAACTGTAACGCCTACTACCTCTCAAATAGAAGAAGCCACGCAACTGCAAACATCTAATAATGGTAGTGGAGCAACGATTACATCAAGTAACTTTAAGGTAGTTGGGTATTATCCATCTTGGAAACCCTCACAAAAACATAAGATACAATACGATGTACTCACACATATTATTTACGGGTTTGCCATTCCAACGGCTGAAGGAGGACTTCGTCCATTAGAAAATGCAGATACTGCAATATCTATTATAAATGAAGCCCATGCCTCAGGAAGAAAAGTGTTATTAGCAATTGGTGGGTGGAGCTATAATGATACTCCATTAGAAGGAGTATTTGTTTCTGCAACCAGTACAGAGGAAAAGAGAAATGCTTTTGTAAATGCCATTCTATCTATGTGTGATCAATATGGGTTTGATGGTATCGATATGGATTGGGAACACCCAAGAGTTGATGGTTCGTCAGCAAAGCAATATGAAGCAGTAATGATTTCCTTAGCAAATGAGTTACATAAGAAAGGTAAAATTTTAACTACTGCTGTACTTAGTGGTGCTACTGCTGATGGAAATATATATTATGATGCAGCTGCCCATAGTGACAAAGTATTACAGGCAGTAGATTGGATTAATATTATGGCGTATGATGGTGGAGATGGGAATCGTCACTCTAGTTATGAGTTTGCAGTTAATTCAGCAAAGTATTGGAAGGAAACAAGAGGTTTACCAGGAAATAAGGTAGTTCTTGGTATGCCATTTTATGCAAGACCAAGTTGGGCATCTTATGAAGATATATTAGCAGCAAATTCAAATGCATGGAATAGCGATACTGTTTTATACAATGGTATGGAAGTTTGGTACAATGGAATTAGCACCATCCAGAAAAAAAACAAATACGCATTACAAAATCTAGGTGGTGTTATGATTTGGGAATTAACCCAAGATACAGTTAAAGGAGATAAAAGCTTACTTACAAACATTGGAAAAACAATTGCTGGAAATTAATATAGTTCTAGGGAGAAGATATGGTAACAATAAATAACAATAATTTTTCAATTGCTCAAATATGGGATTCTGGGCAATGCTTTCGTATGAAGCCAATTGGAGAAAATACATATGAACTTATAGCATCGGGTCGTTATTTAAAAATGAAAGAAATAAGACAAGAAGCCAAGATAGAAACTATATGTTTTTGTACAGAAGACGAATTTGAAACATTTTGGAAACATTACTTTGATTTAGAAAATGATTATAGGAAATATATAGAAGGAATAGATAAAAATGATAAATATTTACTAGAGGCAGCAGCTTATGGTAGTGGAATTCATATTTTAAGACAAGATTTATGGGAAATGATTATTTCATTTATTATTTCACAACAAAATAACATTCGCCGTATTAGAAATATTATACAGCTATTATCAGAAAGATATGGAAAGAAATGCATAGCAGAAGATAACACAGTTTACTACACATTTCCAGAACCAGAAGTTCTTTCAGAAGTATCAGAAGAGGAACTTAGAAATTGTAATCTAGGATACAGAAGTAAATACATTGTAAAAACTGCAAAGAGTATTGTAGAAAAGGAAGTAGATTTAGAAAAGATTGGTAAAATGAACTATATAGAAGCAAGAAAAGAGTTGATGAAACTGTATGGTGTAGGTGGTAAAGTTGCAGATTGTATTTGCTTATTTGCTTTACATCATTTAGAGGCATTTCCTATTGATACTCATATTAAACAAGTATTAGATACTAACTATAAACAAGGATTTCCATTTGAGAAATACAAAGGATATGAAGGAGTAATTCAGCAGTATATATTTTATTTTCATTATTCTTCAATGGGGAAAAAGTAATTATACAACATATTTTTCTATATGACATATACTATAAAAAAGTAAAATGGAGATTATAATGAATCATAACACTTGTATGGGGAAATCTGACTATGGCACTAATCCATATGTGGCGAATATAGAAGAGATGGCAAAAGAAAATACCAATTTCCGTACAGCTATTTGGACTGGTTGTTATTTACAAATGACATTAATGTCTATCCCTGTTTGTGGAGATGTTGGAGTTGAAATACATGAAGATACTGATCAGTTTATTCGAGTAGAACAAGGAATAGCAATGGTAAGAATGGGAGAGTGTAAGGAGAGCTTACAATTCAAATGTCAGATATGTCAAGGAGAGGGAGTTTTTATCCCATTAGGGACTTGGCATAATATAATAAATATAGGAAAATGTCCATTAAAATTGTCTTCCATTTATGCACCACCACATCATAAAAAAGGAACAATACACAGAACAAAAGAAATAGCAGAAAGAAAAATGTGACTGCTTGACAAAAAATATTAAAATACGTATAATGGATGCGTTAGCTCGGAGGGCGGATCATTCAAAGAAATGATTAGCTGGATAAGGCTCAGGCTGAGATGCCTGTTCTTATCCGGCTTTTTTTTCGTAGCTTCAAGCATATCATTTTAAAAGAGGAGGAGAGAAAATGAGATTAATTCTTCACTATTTAAAAAACTATAAGAGATTATTTGTATTAAATGTAATCTCAGTATTTGGATTTGCATTAGTAGAGCTAGGTATTCCAACTATAGTTGCTGTTATGATTGATAATGGGGTTGTAACACAAGATAGAGGGTATCTGTTTAGAATGGGAGGATTAATTGCCATTATTTCAGTAATAGGTGCTGGTGGAACAGTCTTACTAGGATATTGTTGTGCCAAAATATCCACTTCTATTACAAGAGATATTCGTTTGGATGTATTTAAAAAAGTTCAAAGTTTATCTCATAGTGAAATGAATCAATTAGGGGTATCATCTTTAATTACAAGAACAAATAATGATGCATATCAAATCATGATGTTTTTAAATACAATTTTAAAAATGGCATTATTAACACCTGTTATGATTATTACTAGCTATATATTAATTATCCAAACATCATTAAGTTTATCGTTAATTGTATTATCAACAGTACCTATTATTATTATTGGAGTTATTATTGTTGGTAAAGTCTCATCTCCAATGAGTGAAAGACAACAGTCATCATTAGATTCTATTAATCGTATTTTCCGTGAAAATCTTACTGGAATACGTGTCATTCGCTCTTGCAACAACGATGAGTATGAAACACAACGTTTTGATGTAGAAAATAAGAACTTTATGACACAATCAAAAGGATTGTTTCGTTTAATGTCTTCTACAGAACCAGTATTTTTCTTATTGATGAATATTTCAGCATTGGCAATTTATTATATTGCAGCCAAGATGATTGATGCCAATACATTTCAAGTAGGAAAAATAGTTGCTTTTATGGACTATTTATTCCATGCTATGCTTTCTGTTATGCTATTTTGTATGGTGTTTATGATGTATCCAAGAGCAAACGTATCTGCAAAGCGTATTATGGAAGTATTAAATATGGAGTCAAGTATTCATAACAATCCAAAGGAAATAGAAAAAACGACAGAACATAGTGTAGTATTTGATAATGTAACATTTGCTTATCCAGATGGAGAAGAAGCAGTTCTTAAAAATGTCTCTTTTGAAGCAAAAAAAGGTGAAACAGTGGCATTTATAGGGAGTACAGGATCTGGAAAAAGTACATTAATTAACTTAATACCAAGATTTTATGATGTACAAGCTGGGACTATTTTTATTGATGGCGTAGATATTAGAAACTACGATATTGAAATGCTTCGTAATAAAATTGGTTTTGTATCTCAAAAGGCTAATTTATTTAGTGGTACTATAGAGGATAACATTCGATTTGGAAAAGAAGATGCTACTATGCATGAAATTATCCATGCAGCAAAAGTAGCACAAGCATATGACTTTATTATGGAAAAACCCAACAACTTTAAAGAAAAAATTGTAGAAGGTGCAACTAATGTTTCAGGAGGACAAAAGCAACGTCTTTCTATCGCAAGAGCACTTGTACGAAAACCTGAAATATATATATACGATGATTCTTTTTCTGCACTAGATTTTAAAACAGATGCAAAATTACGTAAAGAACTAAAAAAAGAAGTAAAGGATGCTATTATGTTAATTGTTGCACAAAGAGTTTCCACTATTATGGATGCCAATCAGATTATTGTATTAGATGAAGGAAAAGTAGTTGGAAAAGGAACTCATAAAGAACTATTAAAGAACTGTCCAATTTATTATCAAATTGCAGCTTCACAATTAAGTGAGGAGGAAATGCAATATGAATAGAACCGTTAGCCCAAAAAAATGTATTCAACAATTATTATTTTATGTAAAACCTTATGGATTTAAACTAATACTTGCATTAGCTATGGTAGTTGTTTCTAACTTAGCATTGGCATTAAACCCAACAATAGAAGGAAAAATAACAACACAGCTTGCTAAAGATGCAGAAGCGATTATGAAAAATGTACCAGGAGCTCATGTACACTTTGATATTGTATTTCAAATTATGGCACTGCTTGGAACTATGTATGTGATTAAAACAACATCTCAGCTATTAACTGCATATTTTTTAACAGATGCCATTCAGCAAACAATGCACGATATTAGAAATGCACTTCAGGTCAAAATACAAAAATTGCCAATAAAGTATTTTGATGACCATGCATTTGGAGATGTACTTAGTTGTGTTACCAACGACGTAGATACATTAAGCAATGCACTACAACAAACATTAACTCGTGTATTTGCAGCAATATTAACCGTTATTTTTGTTATTATAATGATGCTTCGAATTAATGTAGTGATGACTATTGTAGCTATGATTATTATTCCAATGTCTATTGTAATTACAAAAACTTTTGTTAAAAAATCTCAAAAGTTATTTGATATACAACAAAAAACGGTTGGAGAAATGAATGGAACAATTACAGAGTTATATACTGGATTTAATGAAATTCAACTATTTAATAAGCAAGACGATTCTGTAGAAAAATTTGAAGAAGTAAATAATAATATGTGTAAAGCAGCATATAAAGCACAATTTGTTTCCTCATTAATTTCACCTTGTGTATCATTTGTAACTTATATAACAATAGGAACTGTTTCAGTCATTGGTTGTATGTTTGTTATTAGTGGAGCAATTTCTGTTGGTAGCTTGCAAGCATTTATTCGATATATCTGGCAGATTAATGATCCACTTTCACAAGTATCTCAGTTATCGGCTCAAGTACAGTCAGCATTTTCTGCAATGGGACGTATCTTTACTTTACTAAATGAGGAAGAGGAAGATCAAGGAGGCAGCATTGGCATTGATGGAAATCATATTAAAGGCAATGTAACTTTTGAACATGTTCAATTTGGATATACCAATGATTTGTTAATGAAGGATGTAAACTTTGAAGTAAAAAGTGGACAAATGGTAGCGATTGTAGGGCCAACAGGAGCAGGAAAAACAACGTTAATGAATTTACTTCTTCGTTTTTACGATGTGAAAGGTGGATCTATTAAAATTGATGGTATTGATATTAAGGATATGAATAGAAATGAGCTTAGAAAGCTATTTTCTTTAGTTCTTCAAGATACATGGTTATTTAAAGGTAGCATTTATGATAACATTCGTTATGGACGTTTAAATGCCAGAAAAGACGAAGTTATAGATGCTGCAAAAATGGCAAATGTACATCATTTTATTCGTACACTAACAAAGGGATATGATTTTCCAATCAATGAGGAAGCAAATAATATTTCTCAAGGAGAAAAACAGTTATTAACAATTGCAAGAGCAATATTAAAAAATCCTCATATCTTGATTTTAGATGAGGCAACATCATCTGTAGATACAAGACTAGAGAGAATGCTTCAAGATGCTATGAAAAAGGTAATGGAAGGAAGAACTTCCTTTGTAATTGCTCATCGTTTATCTACTATTAAAAATGCAGATTTAATTTTAGTTTTAAAAGATGGAGATATTATAGAGCAAGGAACTCATGAGTCATTATTAGCAAAGAAGGGAGAATATGAAAAATTGTATAATTCCCAATTTGCTAATAATAATGAATAAAAACTTTAATAAAAAATGGATTGCTAATGTTAGCAATCCATTTTTTATTATATTATTGTCTTATTTCTTCTACATTCTTGCTGATTGTATGTTTAATAGGAACCCAAGTTACCTTTTTAAATAAAGCAACAATAGCAATAGGAATATATGTAAAAATAAAAATTGGGAATGTAAATAAATATAAAATTTTCTTTATGGAAGAACAATGAATTTGTTTCCATTCTGTAATAGTAGTAATCGTACCAACTAAAAATAATGACAAATATACACCTATTAATGTAGAACCTACTTCGTAAATAGCAAGGTTAACTATGTCTGGGGACTGTTCTAAAATACCATAGCAAATAAATGATGCGTTAAATAATAAAGTAGACAGTGTTATTAAAGTAGCTGGAGCAATTGTCATTAACATATCAAAACATTGGAACTTATGCTCTTTGACACAACCCCTAATCAATTGTTTGCCATAATGGTAAAAAACCTGATAAAAGCCTTTTGCCCAGCGAAGACGTTGTAACCAAGAAACATGGAAATCAACTGGTTGTTCATCGTATAAAATAGCTTTTTCACAATAACCAATTTTATTACCTTGGATGGCATTATCAACAGAAAATTCAATATCCTCTGTTAAAAGGTGGTGTTTCCAACCATCATTTTGTTCAATAATTTTACTAGAAACTAAAAAACC
>CALWGN010000105.1 GCA_944380055.1 uncultured Lachnospiraceae bacterium | reverse complement strand
TGCTACAATTTGTGATCCAGTAACTGATGAGGCAAAGAAAGTAAAGCCATACATTGGTAATGGAGTTGCAATTAATGTAAATAGTACAAATAAAGAAAGAGCTATGATGGTATTAAATGAATTTTATACAAATCAAGAAGTATATGATTTATCAATGTTAGGTATTGAAGGAAAGCATTGGGAAGCCGTTGGTGATACAGAATATAAAGTATTAGATGAATCAGGATTTGGTGTAGATCAAAACTGTAACTGGGGATGGAAAAATGACAATATTAATCGTTCAGAAGCTATTGAAAATCCTACAACGGTAGATGAAACATTTGAAGAACTTGATACAGCTTGGAGAAGTAATATAAAAGAAGAACATCCATATGATGGATTTAATTTTGACTCTACAAAGGTAACAACACAAGTAGCAGCAGTAGAAGCAGCTCTTGGAACATACTATGCACCATTAATTAATGGGTTAGTAGATGACGTAGATACATCAATTGAACAATTAAAGAAAGCATTAGAAAATGCAGGAATCAATCAAATTATTGAAGAATTAAATAAACAAGCTGAAGAATACATTGCAGGAAGAAAATAGGGTATTAGGGTTGTTGTATATGTAAGTATGCAACAACCCGATTTCCATATCACTAATAAATGTAGAGGTAATATATGACATTAGAAGAAATAGCAAAACAGCTTGGAGTTTCAAAAAGTACTGTTTCTAGAGCTTTATCTGGAAAAGGGCGTATTGGTGAGGAAACAAAAAATAGAATTTGTACTTATGCAAAACAATGTGGATATGTAACAAAAGAAGAAATAAAAAGTAATTTATCAAAAACAAGAAATCTTGGAGTTATTATTCCAGCAGATGCCTATGAAGTAACAATGCCATTTTTCCAAGAATGTTTGCTAGGAATATGTGAGAGTACAGCAAAGCAAGATTATAACGTTGTTATAGGAACACATCAAGGCTATGATATTTCAGGAATTAAAAATTTAGTAGAGAATAAAAAAGTTGATGGCATTATATTAATGAGAAATTTAGCAGATGATAGTGCATTGGAGTATTTAACAGAAAAAAATATTCCTGTAGCTATTGTAGGAACTTGTGGAGAAGAAAATGTCATACAAGTAGACTGTGATAATAGAGCAGCAACAGAAAATCTTATGCAAATGTTAGTTGCAAGAGGCTATAAAAGATTTGCGTTACTTCTTGGAGATACAACTTACCGAGTAAATAGAGAGCGATATAAAGGGTATCGTGATGCTATTATGAAAGCAGGGCTTTCTAATAGCAATCAAGCGATATACAAAAATATAAAAGATCAACACGATATTGATGATGTACTATATTCTATTATGATGAGAAAAATAGAGCATATTATATGTGGCGATGACGTAATTTGTACAAAAGTTGTATCTAAATTACAGTCAGAAGGCTATAAGATTCCTGATCAGATAGCAGTAGCTTCTTTGTATAATAGTACAAATTTAGATTGTTTTTCGCCAACCATTACAACAGTAAATGTATCAGCAAGATTGCTTGGAAATACAGTGGCAAAGCATTTAGTTAATTGTTTATTAGGAAAAGAATATACGGTAAAAACAAATATTGATTATGAAATATTATTTCGTAAATCAACAGGAAGGCTTAGATAAGGAGAATATATGTTGGATTTTTATAAAGGAATGGATTTATCCTTTGTTCCAGAATTTGTGGAAAAAGGAATGAAAATTTTTGATTTTGATGGAACAAATATAGAGCCTTTGGATTTAGCAAAAAAGTATGGGGTAAATTCCATTCGTCTTCGTTTATGGAATGATCCATCACAAGTTCCAGAATCAAAAGGTTATTGTAGCCTTGAACATACAATAAATATGGCAAAGAGCATTTGTGAAAAAGGCTTTCATTTTATGCTTGATTTTCATTATTCTGATTATTGGGCAGATCCAGGTCAGCAAAGAAAGCCAAAGGCTTGGGAACATTTAACCTTTCATGAATTAGTAAATGCCATGTATGAATATACAAGAGATACTCTTTTAAAAATGAAAGAAGAAAATGTGCTGCCACAAATTGTTCAAATTGGAAATGAAATAAGAAGTGGTTTATTATTTCCAGATGGTGCAGCCCCTAACTTTCATCAAATGGTACAATTAATTAACGCTGGTATAAAAGGTGCAAGAGAAGTTGCATCAAAGGAAGAAATGCAAATTATGATTCATTTAGATCAAGGTGGTCGTTATGTTTATCTAAAGGATTGGTTTGACAATGCAATTAGCAATGGATTAGATGAATTTGATATTATAGGAATTTCCTACTATCCATTTTGGCATGGAACTTTTATGGAATTAAAAAATAGTATGGAAAACTTAATTGAACGTTATAAAAAGCCAATTATGGTAGTAGAAAGTGCTCACGCATGGAGAAGAAGTGTACATGGCTTTATTGATGAAGAACAAGAGAAAATAGCAGGTTTTCCAGCAACTCCACAAGGACAAAAACAAGTGATTGATTTAGTTATGAATATTGTTGCCTCATTACCAAATAATATGGGCTTAGGAGTTTATTATTGGGAACCTTTATGTATTCCTAGGGAAGGAGAAGGTGGTTGGGCAGAAAATATGGGAATCCTTGATGAAAAAGGAAATGTGTTAGAAGCCATTCACTCTTTTAAGTTTACACGAAAAGATTTTCATAAATATATTCCAGTAAAAGTATATGATTTAAAACCTCAGACTTGGCTTGTAGGAGTAGAAGGACAGCTTCCTAGCGTAGCCAATGTTCTTTATAGTGATGGAACAGTAAGAGAACATTCCATTGTGTGGGATGAGGATAATGGGTGGAAAAACACCGTAGGTACTCATACAATTTGTGGAAAAGTTTCTCAATTATCTTTGACAATTGCAGCGAAAATTGAAATAGTAAAAGAAATTGTACAGCTAGACAATTTAGTAGAAGATGAAAATTGGGATTGTGGGTTGATTCATTGGCAGTTAGAAAAAAGTAGCGAGCAGGTAGTAGCTTCTATTTGTCCAGAACAAGTAGAACCATTTCCGGCTCCACCAGTGAATTACTTATTTGTAGAATCACCATCTAATTTTTCTTTTTGTATTATGCAAAAGGTTAAGATTGCAGTAAAAGGAGTTTATTGCCTTAGTGTGGAATACGAAGGTACAGATACAACAAATGTAAATGTAACCCTATTTGCTAATGTAGGAGGAAAGAAACTAGAAAAAGTAATTCATCCAACCGAACATCAATGGACAAAATATGAGATAAAGGATATTGAATGTAAGGAAGAGGAAATTGAAATAGGAATTTTAATAAATTCCCCACCTATTTATGGAAAAATGAGAAAAATTCAGTTGATTAGGCAATAAATAAATATAAAAATTGGCAGAGGTAAGGGCATGAATATGTATAAAACATTTTTACATGGAGGAGATTACAATCCAGAACAGTGGCTAGATTCTCCTGAAATATTAGAAAAAGATATTGAATATATGAAGAAGGCAAACATTAATGAAGTAACGTTAGGTGTATTTTCTTGGTCGGTGTTAGAACCAGAAGATGGAGTATATGAATTTGGGTGGCTAGAAGAAATTATAAATAAGCTACATAAAAATAATATTAAAGTTATGTTAGCAACTCCTTCAGCAGCTAGACCAAAATGGTTAGCAGATAAGTATGAAGAAGTGCTTCGTGTAGATGAAAGTAGACATAGAAATTTGTTTGGGGGTAGACACAACCACTGTTATACATCGCCACAATATCGTAGAAAAGTAAGAGAAATCAATGTAAGACTAAGCAAAACATTTGGAAATCATCCTGCAGTAATTGCATGGCATATTTCTAATGAGCTAGGAGGAGAATGTCATTGTCCATTGTGTCAAGAAGCATTTAAAGAGTGGTTAAGGAAAAAATATAAGACGATTGATGCATTAAATAAAGCATGGGCAACAACTTTTTGGAGCCATGTTTATAACGATTTTTCTCAAGTAGAAAGCCCATCGGTAAGAGGAGAAAATGGTCTTCATGGATTAAATCTAGATTGGAAACGCTTTGTTACAGACCAAACTGTAGATTTTGTCAAAGCAGAAAAAGAGGCATTATTAGAGGGTGGGTCTAATCTTCCAATTATTATTAACATGATGTATGACTATTGTGGATTAAACTATTTTAAATTTAAGGATGTTGTTGATATTGCATCCTGGGATAGTTATCCGACATGGCACAAAGGCGATGATGTTGAAATTGCAGTAGATACAGCACTTCAACATGATTTTATTCGAAGCTTGTTTAAAAAGCCATTTTTACTCATGGAATCTTGTCCATCATCAACCAATTGGCAAAGTGTAAGCAAATTAAAACGACCAGGGCTGCTACTTGCTTCTTCTCTTCAAGCAATTGCTCATGGCTCTGATAGTGTACAATATTTTCAAATTCGTCAAAGCAGAGGTTCTAGTGAAAAGTTTCATGGTGCAGTAATTGACCACTATGGAAAAACAGATACAAGAGTATTTAAAGAAATATGTGAAGTGGGAGATGGACTAAATAAAATAGAAGAAATTTGTGGAAGTAAAACAAATGCGAAGGTTGCTATTATTTTTGATTTAGAAAGTAGATGGGCAATGGAAGATGCGCAAGGTCCTAGGAATAAAGGTCTACATTATAGAGATACTGTTAAAAAAGCATATAAAGGTCTTAGAAGACTTGGGCTAAATGTTGATATTATTAATATGGAGCAAGAGATAGACGAATATGAGATTGTATTTGCACCAATGCTTTATATGTTTAGAGATGGCTTTGAACAGAAAGCAAGAAACTATGTAGAACAAGGAGGGAGTCTAGTTTTAAGCTACTGGTCAGGTATTGTAAATGAGACTGATTTATGTCATCTAGGAGGAATACCACATCAGTTATTAGACGTATTTGGTTTAAGAAGTACAGAAATTGATGGACTTTATGATGGTGAATATAACTACGGAGTAAGTGTAGAAAACAATCATTTAAATCTAAATAAAACATATCGTTGCGAGCATTTATGCGATTTAGTAAGAGAAACAACGGCTACTCCATTATTAACTTATCAAGAAGATTTCTATAAAGGATTTCCAGCTCTTACTTGTAATACCTTTGGAAAGGGAAAAGCATATTACATATGTGCCGACTTTGAGCAACAATTTTACGACGACTTCTGTGAAAAGCTTGTAGAAGAAAAAGAAATGCAGCTAGAACTTTTAAACATTCCAAGAGGAGTTCAAGTAACAACAAGAGAAACAGACAAAGACATATATGTATTTGTACAAAACTTTAATAAAGAGGCAATAACAGTGGATATGCCACTTAATAAGTATACTATTATATATGGAAATTATGATGGAACAATCCAAAGTTTTGGTACTGTTATTTTGAAAAGAAACAAATAGTAAAATTTATATAAGTAAAAAGGCGATGTTGCTTAATAACTGAAAATCAGTTGTTTTGCCACATCGTTTTTTCTATTGATATTAGCTAGTCAGTTAGAAATAGCTAATATAACATATAATTTTCAATGGAAGACTCCTCTCATCTTTAATCAGTAAAAAAAAAACTAATATTTTCTAAACTAATATTTAATGTTATAATAAACAAAAAGAGTAAATAATTAAGTAACCATATCAAAGAGGAAGAGAATGAAGTTAGCAATTGTAGAAGATGAAATCATTCAAAGCCAGCACATTGTTCATTTAATAGAAAAAATAGGAAAGGAAATGAAACAGCCAATGTCTGTTACAGCTTATACAAGTAGTGAAGCTTTTCTATTTTCCTATGAAGATACAGACTATGATGGAATATTATTAGACATTAAAATGGATGGAATGAATGGCTTTGAGCTGGCAAAAGTAATAAGAAGTAAAAATGATAGCGTATTACTAGCATTTTTAACAGGAGAAACAGAATATGTATATGATGGATATGAGGTAAATGCCTGTGGATATTTATTAAAGCCAGTAAAAGAAGATAGACTAAAAAATCTGCTTTTTCGTATGATAGAACAGCTAAAGGAAACAAAAAGAAAGCTTTGTATTAAAACAAAAGACGGTATTCAAACTATTTTAGAAGATGATATTTTGCTTTTAGAGAGTCAGAATCATAATATAAAAATGGAAACAAAACAGGAAATTATTTTATTTCGTGGAAAGCTATCAGATTATGAAAGTCAGTTAAATAAAGAGATATTTTTTCAACCTCATAGAAGTTATCTAATTCATATAGGACATATAAAAAAGATAAGTAAAAAAGAGTGTATTATGACAAATAATCAGGTGATTCCCATTGCTCGTGGAAAATATGAGTCACTTATGAATCAATATATGGGGTATCATAGAGGTTTGATGTAAGATAAAAGCTTTTATTATAATTCTCAAAACGCGAATAACTTTGGTGATGAGATAAAAGGGAAGTACTTTTGATAAAAGAGGGGGTAAGAGCAGTAGAAGAATATGAAAACTTTCTTTTATTCCAAAAGAAGAGATAACTTAAGTGAGGTGAGTGTATGTTAATTATTATTAAGTATTTGTTGCTAACGTGTATCTGCTTTTATATGTTTTCTATGAATACAGATTTAAAAATAAATAAGAACATTACATATACCTATACTGGGTTATATATAGCCAGTTTTTGTATTTATCTACTTTTACATAGTTGGAATGTGATTATTTACTGGAAAGTGCTTCCTGTAATATTTCAAATACTTGTATTATTAGTTATAGTATTCGCCTACAACAAAGAGCCAATAAAAGCACAAATTTTTTGGATGGTAATTGTATTTCTAGGTTATGTTATTAGTATGATAATTCCAATAAATATAATAATTGTAACTTATTTAAATACCTGCTTACTTGTTACTTTATTACATAGACAAAAGCTAAAGAAAGAGACATGGCTTTGGCTTATTATCATGTGTATGGTACAATATTTCTTTGTAATGTTTGATTGGATATTGGTGCTTAATGTATGTCTATCTGTCGGTATCCTTCATTATATGGATGATATGCAACATAATGTAGAAAAAAGTGTAGAAGCCATACAGAAAAACTTGATTGTCAGTCAGTATGGGGAAATAAAGGAAATGTATATGAATATGAGAGGATGGAGACATGACTATCATAACCATATACAAACAATGAAAGCCTACATTCAAATGGGACAACTAAAAGAGCTGGAGCATTATTTTAACGCTTTAGAGGATAATTTGGATGAAGTAAATCAGCTAGTGAAAACAGATAACTTAATGATAGATGCCATTTTAAATGGAAAGGTCTCCATTATGAAGAAAAATAACATTGCAGTAGAAGTAACAGCAAAACTGCCAGAGCATATTTGTATTGCCGATGTAGACCTATGTGTTATTGTTGGAAACTTACTAGATAATGCCATTGAATCCTGCTTAAAAATAGAAGAGAAAAAGCGTTATGTTAGAGTTTATATAGCAGTAATAAAAGAACAATTTTATTTATCCGTACAAAATAGTGCAAAAGAACAGTTATCAGTAAGTGATAGAAATTATCTTACTAATAAGCGAGGAGAACATGGCTTTGGTATGAAACGTGTGAAAGCGTTAGTAGATAAGTATGATGGATATCTAAATTTACAGAATGAGCCTGGTATTTTTGCAAGTGAAGTAAGTATTCCTATGAACAATTGACGTAAAAAAGATTGCAATTGACGCAATCTTTTCTTTTTTTATATAAAATCCATTATAATATAGAAATGACAAAAACATATAAATGTGTAAACAGGGGAGTCTTAATTATTAATAGTTATAAACAATAGAAAGAGGGAAATGGCGTATGAAAAATGGATTACAAAATATTCAGTTTGTATGGAAGCATTTTTTAAAGGAAATAGGATATAAAAGTATTATTTTTTTTCTTACATACTGGATGTTTTCTGGATTAGCTACATATTTTACGTTAATAGTTCCATCAAAAATCATAGAACTATTAGAACATAGTTATCAGATAGAACAGAAGCTATTATTACTTATTATGTGGAGCATTATGCTAATTGGTACTATGACAGTAAAAAATTTACTGTTTAAATATATTTGGACGAAAACCTTTTTGTTTCGTTGTATTGAGGGAAATCATTTATTAGAAAAAATAGTTGAGCTACCATATAGTTATGTTTCAAGTAAGCAGGGAGAAACAGAGTATGGAAATGCCAGAGAAGCAGTATTTTCTGGAAATCAAACAGGAGTCGAACAACTGCTTAAAATGGTACTGGAGTTTGGCGGAAATGTAGTTAGTTTTATTATTTATAGTATATTTTCTGTTGCATTGCATCCTTTTATTTTTGTTGTACTATTTATTACTAGTGGAATGAGAATTATTAAAGATATAAAAAATGCTAAATTTCAAAAAGAAGAAATGGAGGGATTGGAGAAAACTTATTACAATAGATATTATTTAAAAAATAGTTGTATCGATAATAAAATAGGAAAAGATGGAAGAATATATTCCATAAAACAATGGTTAGAGCAACAGTTTGCTTTTATGAATGAAAAAATACATTGCTATGAAAAGAAGATACAAAAAAATATTGAGATAGCAGAATTTATTGGAGTGTTTGGGAATTTTATAAAAAATGTAATATGCTATGGATATTTAGTATATCGAATGATGCATGGAATGAGCATTTCCCAATTTGTATTATATTTAGGGGTAATAAATGGAATAGGAAACTTTACACAGCTTATTTTTAATAATATACAAGAAATTATTAAAAATATACCGATTTGTGATAAGTACAGAACTTATATTAATCAGCCATTATTACAGGATATTAAAGGAACCATTGAAGTTCCTATTGCAGAGGAATATATATATGAGTTTAAAGATGTATCCTTTGAATATGAAGTAGGAAAGCCAATTATTTCTCATTTAAATGTAACAATTCATGCAGGAGAAAAAATAGCACTAGTAGGAGAAAATGGAGCTGGAAAAACAACATTTATTAAACTTTTAATTGGCCTTATTCAGCCAACATCAGGAACAATTTTATTAAACGGTAAAGATATTAGTAAAATGACACCAACAGAGCTATTTAAAGTAACAAAAGTTGTATTTCAGGAAACAAGTGTATTTCCAGCTACCATAAAGGAGAATATTATTTGTGGAGAGGTATTAGACGAAATTAGGTTACAGAAAGTAATCAAAGAGTCCGGGATGGATACTTTTATTCATCAGCTACCAAAGAAAGAAGATACGGTAGTAACAAAGATGTTTGATAAGAATGGAATTGAGTTGTCTGGCGGACAATATCAACGCTTAATGCTTGCAAGAGCCTTATATAAAAATGCAAAAGTATTAATTTTAGATGAGCCAACAGCAGCCCTTGACCCAATTGCAGAGTCAGAATTGTATGAGGAGTATAATAGATTTACAAGGGGAATGACATCCGTGTTTATTTCACATCGTCTAAGCTCTACAAAATTCTGTAATCGAATTCTATTTATGAAAAATGGACAGATTATTGAAGAGGGAAGTCATGATGTGCTAATGAAGCAGGGGGGAGCTTATAAGAAAATGTTTGATGTGCAAGCTTACTATTATAAAAAGGAGGGGCAGAATCTATGAAAAAATTGGAGCAATTATATGTTCATAAACAGGCAGTAAAACTTATTGGGAGATTTCACTACTTAGATACATCTCTCGTTCCTCTTATGTTATTGCACTCTTTGGTAAAAGGGATTTTGCCGTTACTTCCAATTCTTTTTAGTGCACCAATGCTAAATAGCTTTCTAAAAGGAAATATAAGAGAAGCTATTATTTATATTGGATGGCTCATAGGGTTAGAGGCTATATTACAAATAGGTGAAACAATTATTAGAAATAAATTTATCCTTCATTGTAAGGCAGTAAGTAGAGAAGTAGAAAGTATTTTATATACTCATCCATTAGGGTTAGATTACGAAAGCATGGAAGATGGAAGTGCAATGGAAGAGTTTACTATGGCATTAATGTCTCTTCAATATCGCTCAAATTATGCAACACTTGTAGAAAATTATGGAATGTTTCTATCAAACCTATTCTCTTTTCTTATGCTAATAGTACTAATTGTTAAGTTATGTATTCAGTTGCCACATACTTCCTATTACTGGTTGTCTGTGGTGGCATCACCTATAATATTTACTATGTTAATACTTGGAGGATTTATTTTATTTTTATTTTCTTTTCAAAAATTACTATTATATACAAGAGAGGAATTTCAGAAAAATTTTGAAAAACAAGTAGAAGCAGAGCAGATGTTACAGTCTTGTTTAAAAATGAGCTGTGATGATGAATTAATAAAGATAAATCACACGTTTCATGGATATGAATTAATTCGAAACATTTTTAATAAATCCATTCAGAAAGTGATAGTTACCTATCGCCGATTAGTTTTCTTGGATATAGCAGGAAGTAGTGGAAAGGAAATAGGAAATTTTTTTATTGGTGTTCTAGCTTATGTTCTAGTAGGAGTGAAAGTGCTTGCAAAGGCAATTACAGTTGGAGAGCTGATACAATATGTGCAAAGCATTATTCAGCTAAATAGTATGCTTTCTCTTATTATGACAAAGCATCAGGATATTAGTGAGTGTATTCGATATTTTGATAAAATCTTATTGTTTTTGGAACGAAAAAATAAATTTGAAACAGGCTCAATTCCTATTGAAAAAAGAGATGATTATAAATATGAACTAGCATTTGAGCACGTTTCCTTTAAGTATCCTAATTCGGATACCTACATATTAAAGGATTTAACGTTTCATTTAAATTTACATAATAAGAGTGCATTAGTGGGAGCAAATGGAGCTGGGAAAACCACATTAATTAAGCTTTTATGCCGTTTGTATGACCCAACAGAAGGGAAGATTACATTAAATGGAGTGGATATAAAAAAATACAATTATAAGGAGTATTTAAGTTTGTTTTCTGTTGTATTTCAAGACTTTGTAATGCTTGATTTTCCTATGGAAGAAAATGTAGCATGTAGAAAAGATTTTGATGAAGAGAAGGTAAAAGAATGTTTATATCGGGCAGGACTTAGTAACATTGAAAATAGATTTGAAGAAGTAGAAGAAGATAAATCAGGTAATAAATTTAGTGGTGGGCAAAAACAAAAAATGGCAATTGCAAGAGCATTGTATAAAGATGCACCAGTTGTTATTTTAGATGAACCAACAGCGGCTTTAGATCCAATTAGTGAGTTTGATATTTATCAAAGACTAAATGATTTAATTGGAGAAAAAACTTGTCTGTATATTTCTCATCGTATGAGCAGTTGTAGATTTTGTGATGATATTATTGTATTAGATAAGGGAGAAATTGTAGAAAGAGGCAGCCATGAAGAGTTACTTCTGCATGGAAGTTATTATAAAAAAATGTGGGAAGCGCAAGCTCAATATTACTCCTAATATTTTCTCATTACATCGTAGTAAAATAAAATGTTCTATGCTATAATAAGCCTAATGCATTCCTATAAGAAGTGTCACTTTATTAGTTGTGTACAAAAAGATACACAGCAATTAAAAAGTGTAATATGCATATTTAAGGTTAAGAAAGGGAAAGAGTATCTCTATAGTAAATGATAAGTATAAAAGTTATAGCATATTTTAATGTGATAACTACATAAAAAATAATAAATGGAAATACTATAGAGAAAAAAGTAATGAGGTAAAATTAAAAATGGGCACAAAGGTAAAAGAAACTGTCATAGAATACAGTATATTGACAGTAGCAACAATTCTATTAGTCGTAGGAGTTTATGTATTTAAGTTTCCAAATAACTTCTCCTTTGGTGGAGTAACTGGATTTGCGGTTATTTTAAGTAAAATATTCCGCCTATCGGCAAGTGATTATACGTTTATTTTAAATGTAGCACTATTAATAGTTGGTTTTTTGTTTTTAGGTCGTAGTTTTGGTAT
>CALWGN010000104.1 GCA_944380055.1 uncultured Lachnospiraceae bacterium | reverse complement strand
TAAAAGAATTTGCTGTTAATGCTACAAAAGAAGAAGGCGAGTTTTATACACCACATGATGTTGTACAATTAATAGCTTCTATGATTGAACCATATGACGGAACATTATATGATCCTTGTTGTGGTTCAGGTGGAATGTTTATACAAAGTACAGAACTTGTAAAGTCTAAACAAGGAGATATAAGTAGGATTAATGTTTATGGTCAGGAGAAAGAACCTGCTACTTATAGATTAGCAAAAATGAATTTAGCATTACGAGGAATCAGTCATAACTTAGGTTCTATCGCAGATTCAACTTTTACTAATGATATGTTTAAAGGAATTGACTTTGATTATATAATGGCAAATCCACCATTTAATTTAAAGGGATGGTATAATGAGAATCTTTCAAATGATTCGCGCTGGGCTGATTATGTCACACCTCCTGATAGTAACGCCAATTATGCATGGATATTACATATGTTGTCTCATTTAAATAAAACTAATGGAGTTGCTGGATTTTTACTTGCTAATGGAGCATTATCAGATTCTGAAACACAAGCATATGAAATTAGAAAAAAACTTATTAAAAATGACAAGGTTGAAGCAATTATAGTTTTACCGAGAGAACTTTTCATAACTACAGATATTAGTGTAACTTTGTGGATTTTAAATAATAATAAGAAGGGTGGAAGTTATCACAACAGAACTCAAAGAAATCGAGAACATGAAATTCTTTTTATGGATTTAAGAACTTGGACTGAAAACATGGTGAAAAATGAAAATAAAAAGAAAGTATTATTATCATCAAACGAGTCAAAAGATACTGATAATATAAAAATTAATGTTCTTGGGCAAATTGAAAAAGCTACAGAAATATATCATAAATGGCAATCAACTGAAGCTGATGGTTCGAATTATGAAATGCCAGAATTATATAGAAGTGTTAAGATTGACGAAATAAAAGAAAAAGATTGGACATTGATTCCAAGCAAGTATATTGAGTTTATTGATCATGATTTAGATATTGATTTTGATAAGGAAATGAAAAGAATTCAAAGCGAAATGTCAGAAATAATGAGTAAAGAAGAAAAGTCACAAGAAATGCTTAAGGAAGCTTTTGAGGGAATAGGTTATGGCATTAAGGAAGATTAAACTTGGAAAATATATATGTCAATCGGAAGAAAAAAATAGCAATTTAGAATTATCCATTGAAAATGTTAGAGGTATTTCAACGCAAAAAATGTTTATTGATACTAAAGCCAATATGGAAGGAGTATCTCTAAAAAATTATAAAATTGTTAGACCAAATCAATTTGCATATGTACCTGATACATCTAGAAGAGGTGATAAGATTTCACTAGCTTTTAATAACACAAGTGAATCATATTTGGTATCTTCTATATCAGTTGTATTTTATGTTGATGAAAAAGAAATTAATCCAGAATATTTGTTTATGTTCTTTAATAGGCCAGAATTTGATAGATATAGTAGATATAATTCATTTGGCTCAGCAAGAGAACCATTTAACTGGGAAGATATGTGTGATATTGAAATGGAATTACCAGATATTGATACTCAACTAAAATTTGTTAAAACATATTTAGTAATGCAGGAAAATCAGAAATCATATGAAAGAGGAATTGATGATTTAAAACTTGTTTGTGAAGGATATATAGAAAAACTGAAAAAAACAACTGAATGTAAAGAAATTGGTAGTTATTTAGAACTTAAAAGAGAACGAAATTCAGATGATAAAATAAAAGATGTATTTGGTGTATCTAATACTCTTAAATTTATTAAAGCAAGTTCAACCGTTGATACAGGTAATTTAACAAATTATAAAATCGTTAATCATGAGGATATTGCCTATGTTCCTACTACACATATGAAAATTTGGGCAACTGCGATTTCTGATAGAACAGAGCCATTTGTTGTTTCGCCTATTTATGAGGTATTTGGAGTTAAAGATAAACAAAAATTAAATCCTGAATATTTATTCTTGTGGCTATGTAGAGAACAAACCATTAGATATGCATATTTTAATTCCTGGGGTAGTGCGAGAGAAAATTTTGTTTATGATGATTTGTGCTCAATTAAAATGCCTATTCCGAAAATAGAGATTCAAAGATCAATAGCTAATATATATAAGTGTTATATTGAAAGAAAATCAATAAATGAACTGCTAAAAAATCAAATTAAAAATATCTGTCCAATTTTAATAAAGGGTTCAATTGAAGAAGCAAAGGAGGATTAATTATGTCCGAGTTTAAAAATATTAATGGCTGCTTTTGTGAATCTGATTATGAATATGCTTTAATCTCATTTTTAGAAAATGAGGGTTGGGTGTATTCGGCAGGTCCTGATATTGCAAGAGAGTATAAAAGAGATGTTATAATTATCGATGATTTAAGAGATTACTTAAATAATAACTATTCTGATTTGTCGGAATCTGAAGTAAAAAGATTAATTGATAATATCAAATTAGTTGGTGCAGAAACTGATTTTGCTACATTACATAAGTTTTATAAATGGGTTGTAGATGGTTTTAATTTTCAACTTGATA
>CALWGN010000103.1 GCA_944380055.1 uncultured Lachnospiraceae bacterium | reverse complement strand
CAAATATTAAAACCTATGATGTGTGCTAAAAACAAATATTCTAATATCATTAAAAAAGTAAATAACAATCTTTTTTCTTTTAAGTTTTTTGTAAATATCATAAATAATGAGAAATAAACGGCCTCAGGAATTTGACCTAATAAAATTTCAAATATATTCATTTTCAATCTTCCTATTCTTTCTTTTTATTATTCTGTGGCTTCTCCTGTATATGTACCAGTTACACCTAAAATAGTTTCTCCAGCTTTTATTTTGTCTGCTGTAAGACCAATAGCATCAGCCACATCAGCATATTCTCCATTAAATTCCATATTCAAATTACTGTCTAATATTTGTTTAGTAGTATTTATTGTATGTATTTGTATTCTGTTGTTTTCTGCATCATTAGTTATACCACCATCTACAGTAAACGTTCTTGAATTTGGAAATAATGGTAATATTCCAATAACTTTTTCTCCATTAACATATGCGGTTTTATTTTGTGCAATATCACTTGCTGTAGCATTTGCATCTGATGTATCTATTCCTTTTTTTATAAAATTAATAGCCATTTACTCCACCCCTTTTACTATTAATTGTACTTTTGTATCAGCCACAGTTGATGTCAAAGATATGTTTGTCACATCTTTGTTTACAACAAGAGTTGTTGCTATATTTGCTCCAATAGTTGCAGATAAATCACCAGCAGTTACTGTTATATCTGCCGTTTCGCTATAATTTGCAATATCAATACTTGTTACTTTTTTATTTATTGCAACTGTTGTAGCAGTTGTTCCCACAGTTTGAATACTTGCATTTAGTGTTGTTTCAACCTGTTGAGATGTTTCTCCTCCCGAATCTTCTCCAATATCAACTAATAATTTTCCTTCCTTTGTTGCTTTTACATTTACTAATTCATCATTTTCTGTTATTGCTTTTAACATAAAATATCCTCTCCTTTTCTTACCGACATTTCTACCGGTATCAATTATTTATAATTTTTATTTATCATATATCCTTCTTTTCCATTTACCCTAATTTTCACTCTGTCCCAGGTATAACCGTCAGCTTGTGCAACTCCTGCTTGCAATATGTACAAAGTTGTATTTGCTAAATATAATACCTTACTAGCTGATGTTGTAGGAGCCGAACGTAAATTAGTATTTCTAGCTAGTGTTTTTAATTCTCCTGTACTAGAATTAGAACTTGAATTGCTTGTACTGTTTATTTGATAATTATCACTATCATAAGAACCAACAGCATTAGGTATTCCCATATAATCAGCAGGACTAATAGTATCTGCATATTTATTGCTAGAATTTCTTATCTCAAAATGAAGATGTTTACCAGTTGAATTTCCAGTATTGCCCATAACTCCTATCTTTGTCGTTCGACTTATTTTTTGTCCTTCCTTACAAATTACACTACTTAAATGACAAAACCAGTGATATTTGCCATCAGGAGCTTTAACGGTTATATAATTTCCATAGCTCTTATCCCAACCTATTTTTGTAACAGTTCCGTCACATGTACCATAAATTGTATCATTATCACACACCATATCTATTCCTGTATGCCAACCTGCTGACCAATTTCCTTTTCTTTTGTATTCGCATGTTACTCTAAAAGTACCTGTCAATGGTATATTTATAGCCATAATTATCCCTCACTTTCTTCTACATTATTTTCTACAATTTGTTCTGGTTCTTCTATTATTTCTTCATCTTCTGTTTTATTATTTGATATTTCTTCTGTATCTTCTTTCCTTGTAAAATAATATGTAATAATAGCACTTGCTATTGCCATAAATGCTTCAACACTTACAATATTTCTAAAAGTTAAAATACATGTTGTGATTATCACCAATAGTGACAATATTGTTTTTACTTTAAATAAATTTGCTATATTTTTTAATAATAATGTAAACGATTCTGACATGTTATTTTCCCTCCTTCCTTTTTGTTCTTTCTGTCATCTTTTCCAAGTTCTCTTCTATGAAAAATTTTAATTTCAATATTTCATTTCTTTCTTCATAACTAAAATTAACTTTATTTTCTGTTAAATATTGAATTGCTAAGAAACCAATTGGTTCTTTATTTTTATTATGTATAACAATATCATAGAAACATCTCACTCCTTGGTCTTTTTTTAAATGATAAGTAGATGTCATATTTTCTTTTATTTCTTCTAAATCATTTATTTTCAATTCTTCTTCATTTAAGAGTGTTTCTATGAATTGTGGGATACATGACAGAGGTATTGATTGCAAATACATTTGATATGATCTACAACCATTTCTACATACTTCATAAGTACATGATGTCTTTAATGCACTTCTTCCATTCGCATAATGTCCACCATTATGAAAATCATATACTTGTACTCTATCAGCATTTAAAAATTCTTTAAGTTCTTCCATTCTCTTAATAATTTCATTATCAATATTGCATTGATTTTTTATTTTTTTAGGAATAGAGTTTTCTATTTCCTTTTTAGCTTTTGATATAGCAACTATTAGTCCAGCAATTGCCGTAACTAAAGCCGTTAAACTAATAATTATACTTGTTATTCCTTCCATTATTTATCCACCTTTTTATAAAAATACAAAGGTTGCCTGAAAATTTGACAACCTTTTCCCTATTTACTTTTTATTAAATCATTTTTGTACTTTTTTAGCAATTGTGATTTTGCATAATCTCTACATTTTTCTCTTAGATTTTCTAATTTTTCCTCACTATATAAGCCTTGAGTTTCATATTGCTTATATCTGTTATAAGCTAATTCTTCATACTCTTTTTTCATATCTGATGTTAAATTTAATGTATATCCTTTTTGAGAAAGAGTATCTCTTGAAGGATAGAAAGTTGTACTTTCAATATTTGTTTCATTATCAGAATATAGAAGGTCTTTTCCCAAGGCTTGCCTTGCTGTATCTGTTTTTTG
>CALWGN010000102.1 GCA_944380055.1 uncultured Lachnospiraceae bacterium | reverse complement strand
CTAACAAAAGAGTTTTGTGAAACATATGATTTAATGAATAGACATGAAGCAATGAAGCAAATTCATTATCCTGTAAGTCAAACACAGTTTCAACGAGCAAGAAGAAGATTAGTATTTGAAGAATTTTATCATTTTATTATTGGTATTCGTCAATTAAAGGAAGAAATTGAAAAAACAAAAAATCATTTTGCCATTATAGATAAATATGAAATTGACCAGTTTATTTCAAAACTTCCTTATGAATTAACAAAGGCACAAAAGAAGGTAGTAGAAGAAATTCAAAAAGATTTAACTGGGCATAAAATAATGAATCGAATGGTGCAAGGAGATGTTGGTTCAGGAAAAACCATTGTATCTTTTATCGCATTAATGCAGGTCGGACTTTGTGGATATCAGGGAGTTCTTATGGCACCGACAGAAGTACTAGCAAAACAACATTTTGTAGCATTAGAAAAAGTCTTAATAGAGTATGAAATTCCATTAAAAGCAGAGCTATTAACAGGTTCAATGACAGCAAAAGAAAAAAGGTTAGCATATGAACGAATTGCTAGTCATGAAGTAGATATTATTGTAGGTACTCATGCACTAATACAAGAAAAGGTAGTATATGATCAGTTGGCATTAGTTGTTACGGATGAACAACATCGATTTGGAGTTAAGCAAAGAGACGCATTAAGTGAAAAAGGATTAACACCACATGTATTAGTTATGAGTGCTACTCCAATTCCACGTTCTTTAGCAATTATCATTTATGGAGATTTAGATATATCCATTATTGATGAATTACCTTCCAATCGTTTACCTATCAAAAACTGTGTAGTTGACATTAACTATCGTCCAAATGCTTATGAATTTATCCGTAAACAAATTGAAGCAGGAAGACAAGCTTATGTTATTTGTCCAATGGTAGAGGAAAGCGAACAAATGGAGGGAGAAAATGTAGTTGAATATACAGAAAAATTAAAAGAACAATTACCTTCTCATATTAAAATCTCATATTTACATGGAAAAATGGACAATAAAGAAAAAGATAAAATTATGGAGTCCTTTGGGAAAAAGGAAATAGATATATTAGTATCTACAACAGTAATTGAAGTAGGAATTGACGTTCATAATGCTACTGTTATTATGATTGAAAATGCACAACGATTTGGTCTAGCTCAGCTTCACCAGCTTAGAGGCAGAGTGGGAAGAGGAAAATATCAGTCCTATTGTATCTTAGTAAATACATCAGGAAGTAAAAGCAGTAAAGCGCGTTTGGATATTTTAAATAAATCCAATGATGGATTCTTTATTGCATCAGAAGATTTAAAACTTAGAGGTCCAGGAGATTTTTTTGGTGTTAGACAAAGTGGTATGTTGGAATTTAAATTAGGAGATGTGTATACAGATGCAGAACTTTTAAAATTAGCTTCAAAAGCAGCAGATAAATATTTTAATATTGTAAAATAATAATATTTGTATTATAATAGCTTATAAATAATAATAGATACATATTTTATACTAATATTAAGAAAAATAAAAATATATAATAATAATTTATGTATTTATTCTTGTAAAAACCTATTTTAATTGGATAGTCCATAAAAAATTTGCTAAAAAAGCAATAGGAGAAAAAGGAGAAGCTATGATACAAGTAAAAGTGAAGCAATTATTAGATTCGTCTGTAACAATCTGTTGGAATCCCCAAGTAGACGTAGATTACTATCGAGTGTATTGGTCAGATAGCTATACGGAGGGTATGAAATACCGTATGCTAAAAGAAACAACAGAAACGGAATATACTTTAAATAAGGCAACTCATAAAAAATATTATTTTAGAGTTGCTTGTGTAAAAGATGGTAAAGAAATATATACTTCTAATGTAATTTCTTCTAATATTAAAAAAGTATTTCATGAACAATTAGAAAAGTTGTCAAGAGGGCTTATTGCAGTAAAAGCAAATACAGGAATCTTTTTAAGTTGGAGATTATTTTTAGATGAAGTAAAAGGTTACTGCAAAACTGGAGTTACTGGTGCCAATTTTCAAGTTTATAAAAATGGAGAAAAGTTAACAATAGTAACAGATAGTACTAATTATATCGATATCAATGGTACAACAGAAGATAGCTATGCAGTTGCACCAATTATCGATGGAAAAGAATTTCCTTGTTGTAATAGTGTAAAAGCTTGGTCAAGTGGGCAAAATTATATAGATATTCCAATGCAAATTCCAGAAGACGGAGTAACACCAAAAGGTGATACATATACTTATAATGTAAATGATATGAGTGTGGGAGATGTAGATGGAGACGGAGAATATGAATATATTGTAAAATGGGATCCAAGTAACTCACAAGATGTTTCTATTAAAGGATATACAGGAAAATGTTATATTGATTGTTATAAGTTAGATGGTAGATTGTTGTGGCGTTTAGATATGGGAGTAAATATTCGTGCTGGTGCTCATTATACTCAGTTTATGGTATATGACTTTAATGGAGATGGAAAGGCAGAAATGTCAGTAAAAACAGCTCCAGGAACAAAAATGACTCGTTATAATGAAGATGGATCAATTGCATCAGAAACATATATTACTATGCCACAATCAGATTTAGATGCAGGATATAGTCATAAAGATGACTATCGATGTAGTGCTGACGATTATTTTAATCACTTAGTAGATGTATTTATGAATTGGACGACTCATGAAGAAGTTGTTTTGGGACAATGGCCAAGAACATTAGAACAATGTTTTGGGATAGAGGAAAAGTACAATTATCCATTGAATAAAGAAGATGCTGTAGAACTTGTCATGTATTTTATAAAAGAGTTTGCTCCTTCACGAAGTCCAAAAAACAAATTAGATGAGTTTGAAGGATTTATTTATGAAGGGCCAGAATATTTAACAATGTTTTCTGGTGATGGTAGTGAAATCGAAACTATTCCTTTTAAATTTACCCGTGTAGATGATGGACTTATGTGGGGAGATTATGCTATGAACCGCATTGAGCCATGTAATCGTGTGGATCGATTCTTATCAGGAGTTGCTTATTTAGATGGTGAACGTCCATATTTAATTATTTGCCGTGGATACTATACAAGAACTACAGTAGTAGCATATAGCTTTTTTAATAATAAACATGAAGAGTATTGGTCTATTGATACAGGATTTGTAAAAATGTCAAATCCATTCCGTGCTTCAGCTGCACCAGAACAATTTAAAGAGCATCCTCATATTGCAGGTGGGACGGATCCAGTTTATGGAACGCTTGCAGGACAAGGGAACCATAGCTTATCGACTGCTGATGTAGATAATGATGGATGTCAAGAGATTATTTATGGTGGTGCAGTTATCGACCACGATGGTAGCTTATTATACAGTGGATTTGATTATTTACCAGATGGAAAAACATACGCCAAATTAGGTCATGGAGATGCACTTCATGTAGCAAAGATTGATCCTGATAGACCTGGATATCAAATTTTTAGTGTATTTGAAGGGGCAAAAGCAGCACCATATGGATATGCATTTCGCGATGCAGAAACTTGTGAAATTTTCTTTGGACAATATGCAGAAGAAGATTTAGGCCGTGCTATGATTGGTGATATTAACCCAAATGTGCGTGGATTACAAATGTGGGTAAAAGAAACATATGATGTAAATGGCAATGTACTATCTGATAAGTTATTAGGAACAAATCAAAGCATTCGTTGGGCAGCAGATTTAAGTACACAAGTAACAGATGGTGTAGACTATATAAATGAGGCAAAGAAAAATACAGGAGTAATTAATGATAATACGCATGGTGTATTATTAGCTCCAGAAGGAACAACTATGAATAATGGTACAAAAGGAAATCCTTGTTTGGTTGCTGATATTTTTGGAGATTGGAGAGAAGAACTTGTTGTAAGAAAAGCAGATAATTCGGCAGTTCGTATTTATACAAATGTAGATATTACAAATCATAAATTATTTACATTAATGCATGATACAATGTATCGTACAGGTATTGCATGGCAAAATAACTGTTATAACCAACCTTGCTATACAAAATTTTATTTGGCATCTGATATGGATTTTAAAGATGTATTACCTTGGTTTACAGAGGAAAATTAAATTTCAAATTTTTGGCATAAAACGTATAATTTACCAGTGTATTTTTTGTGGTTGTACATATAATATTAGCGTAACAAACAAATAAAAAACTTTCATGAAAGAGTGTTACAAAAGCAAACGTTATCACAAATGAGAAAAGATAACAAACAACCATACAATAAATAAGGAGGACAATTTTATGTCAAACTCAACAGGAAGCAATAAGGTAGTAGTTCCAGAAGCAAAGGAAGCAATGAACAGATTTAAAATG